>JASHXJ010000124.1 GCA_030043595.1 Trebonia sp. | reverse complement strand
CGCACTGGCCACCCGGCCCGCCCGCGCGACGGCTCGCATCTGCCTCCCAGCGACAGGCCCCGACGAAGACACACGCATTCTGTCAGCGCGCCGCCGCTGTCGTCATAGGTCGGGAATGAATTTTTTCTTCCGAACGGGCCGTGCCGTCTCCCCGGGCGCCGCTAGTCTTCCCGTTTGGCTGCCGAGCCTGGGCGGGTGGGCTTAGCCTGCTATGGGACCCGAAAGGCACACGATGGTGGGTATGGGTGATTCGTGGTGCCCGGCATGCGGGTACTTCGTTGAACCGGGTACGGGATTTTGCGGAAGCTGCGGGCAGCCGGCCGCCGGTGCTGCCCAGGCGCCGCCACCCCCGCCACCGCCTTCGCCCTACCCGGGACCGCCACCGCCATACGGCGGGCCGCCCTACGGGGCGCCAGTGCCGCCGCCCCCGCCGCCCCCGCCGCCGATGTCGGACACCGAGCGGATGCTCCGCCCGCAGGGGCTGTTCCAGCAGCGGCGGCCGGGGCCCGATGGCCAGTTCGGCGGGCCGCCTCCGTTTAGCGGAGGGGGCCAGTTCAGGCCGCAGGGGCAGTTCGGCGGGCAGGGACAGTACGGCGGGCAGGGACAGTACGGGCCGCAGGGGCAGTTCGGCGGGCAGGGGCAGTACGGGCCGCAGGGGCCGGGACCGCGGCCGTGGCCAGGGGCGCCCGAGGGCCCTGCTCCTGGTGGCGGGTCGCGCGGGTGGCGCCCGAGCGGGCCCCTCGTCCCGGCGGTCACCGCCGCGGTGCTGGTGCTGATCGTCGTGGTCGCGGTTCTCGTCTCGATGCACGGCAGCAACCCGCCCGCGAGCAGCAGCGGGGCGGGCAGCACGCCGTCCGCCACCGCCAGCGCCACGGCGGTCACGGAGCAGCAGGCGGCGACGCAACTGTCCACCCTGCTCGCGCAGAGCGGCACCGACCGCACCGGCGTGATCGACGCGGTGGTCAACGCGGACAGCTGCAAGGCGCTGCCGGCGGACGCGAAGACCCTGGCCGCCGACGCCAGCAACCGGCAGGCCCTGCTGTCGCGGCTGCGCGCCATGCCCGGCCGTTCGGCGCTGCCGGCCGCGATGATCACCGAGCTGACAGGCGCATGGCAGGCGTCGGCCCAGGCGGACTCCGACCTCGCCAAGTGGGCGGACGACGCGGTCTCCCACGGCTGCCACAAGGGCAACCCCTCGGACCCCAACCTGAAGGCGTCAGTCGGCCCCGACAATCAGGCGACCAACGACAAGCAGGCCTTCATCGCGCTGTGGAACCCGATCGCCAAGCGATACGGGCTGCGAACCTACCAGGTAAACCAGATCTGATCCCGCCGCTGGCCCGAATGGTATTGGCGCGCGGTGAAAGCTCCTTTAGCCTGATTTGAAGGGGTTGGGGGGGCGATGGCCGCAACGAGCCGGAATTGCCCGCAATGCGGGCGAGAGCTAGCGCCAGATGCGCGATTCTGCAGGGGGTGCGGGCAGCCTGTCGCGGTCGCGCCGACCGCGCCGCAGGAGGGCTACCCACCGCCGGGCCAGCCGTACTATCCGACGCAGAGCTATCCTCCGCAGGGCTACCCGCCGGAGAGCTACCCGCCGCAGCCGGGACCGTCTCCGGCTGGGCCGCCGCGTTCCCCGCGCCGCTCACCCGTGCCGCTGGCCGCGCTGATCGCGTGCGCACTCCTGGTGCTGGCCGGCGTGGCCGTCGTGTTCACCACGCACCCGTTCAGCCACAACGAGACGGCCAGCGACGCGGGCAACAGCTCCGCGCAAGGCTCGCCATCCGGACCGCCCGCCGGGCAGTCCACGGCCCCGGTGTCTGACAGCAACTCGTCCACTGCGCCCGTGACGCCGCAATCGAGTCCGCAGCAGACCCAGCAGCAGCAGGCCGCGACGAACCTGGCGGGGATGCTGGCGCAGAGCGTCTCGGATCGGACCGCGATCGTCGAGGCGGTCAGCGACGTCAACAGCTGCGGGCCGAACCTGAACCAGGACCCGCAGGTTTTCGAGAGTGCCGCCGATTCCCGGCGCACGCTGCTCGCCGACCTCGCGAGCCTGGACGGCCGGTCCGCGCTGTCCGCGGCGATGCTGCAGGACCTGGCGAACGCCTGGACGGCCTCGATCGCCGCGGACCAGGACTTCGCCGAATGGGCGAACGACGAGATCAACGACGGCTGCACGCCGGACGACTCCTCGGACCCGGGCTATCAGGCGGCGACCACTCCGGACAACGACGCGACCTATTACAAGCAGGCCTTCGCCGCGCTGTGGGACCCGATAGCGGCGCAGTACGGTCTCATCGCCTACCAGTGGAACCAGCTCTAGGTCCCGCCACTCCCCCCGCAGTCCCGCCCGTCACGTCAGCCCCGTGCGCTGGAGCCACCGGGGGGCGGCGTGCCAGGGGCGCGGTGCTAGCCCATCGCGCCCCAGACGATGGCGGAAAGCTGGTCGATGGTGTCGATGCCGTACTGCTCGCTGGGGTTCCCCGTGGTGAGGACGGCGATGAGGTAGTCCCTGCCGTCGCCGGAGATCCAGCCGACGCTGTTGACCTGCCAGTCAGTCTGCGCGTCGTTCAGCGGGAGCCAGCCGTTCTTGAGCGCCACCGTCACCTGGGCGGGGACGCCGCCGGAGACACCCCAGCGCTGTGACGGCGTGACGTTCTCCAGGAGCGACAGCGCATAGCCCCGCTCAGCGGGCGTCAGCAGCGTCCCGGGCTCGATGAGCTCTTTCAGCAGGCTGAGCTGGTCGACGGGGACCGTCGTGGTCAGGCCCCAGCCCGGCCAGGGGAACCCGGCGCACTGCACGCAGGACGACGGCGTGGTGTCCGCCAGGCCGACCGCCTCGTTGTACGCCTGGAGCCCGGCCGCTCCCCCGGCGGCGTACCACAGGCTCGTGGCGGCGTCGTTGTCGCTGTCCTCGATCATCAGCTGGGCGAGCGGCTTGTCGGCGGCCGAGAGCCCGGAACTGCGCTGCGCGAGCAGGGTCTCCAGGATGTTCAGCTTGACGACGCTGGCCTCCGGCTGCGGCTGCCCCTGGCCGAGCCGCCAGGTCTGGCCGGTCCGCACGTCGTAGACGGCGGCCAGGATCGTGCCCGCGCGCTGCGCGGCGTACGACGCGGCGGCGGCGAGCGGATCGGAGTGCCACCGCGGCGCCGCCGACCGCGACGGCGAGGGCGAGGGCGACGGACCGGCGACGGTCTGCGCGGTCTTCGCCGCCGGGGTGGTCGCCGGGGCGGGGGTCACCCCCCGTGTCGTCCCGGGATCGGAAGACTGCGCGGGCGGGTGGCCGTGGGATCCGCGGAACGCGAGGAAGAGGACGAAGAGCGCGGCGGCGACGGCCAGCGGGGCCGCGACGGCGAGCCCGGCGCGCGCCGCGCGCGCCGTGATCCCGTGCGCCCAGTGCCTGCCGCCTCGCCCCGTCGCCACACCGCCCCTCCGCGCCTAGTGTCTCAGGTCGTGTCCGGCATGACCAGAACGCCCCGGATGTTCTTGCCGTCCCGCATGTCCTGGTAGCCCTGGTTGATCTCCTCGAGCGGGTAGGTCCTGGTGACCATCCCGTCGAGGTCGAGCAGCCCGTCCCGGTACAGGCCGAGCAGGCGGGGGATGTCCGCGCGGGAGTTGACCGAGCCGAAGATGCAGCCGACGACCTGCTTCTCCCACTGGGCGAGGCCGTTCAGCGCGAGGTTCGGCCGGGTATCGCTGGCCGCGTAGATGTTCGTGACCACGATCCGGCCGCGCTTGGCCGCGAGCGCGAGGATGTCGTCCATCATGTCCGCGCGTCCCACTCCCATGGTCAGCACCACTACGTCGCACATCCGGCCCCAGGTGACCTCCCGGATCAGGCCGTGCGCGTCGGTGACCGAGGGGGCGGCGTGCGTCGCGCCGAACTCGCGCGCCTTGTCCAGCTTGAACGGCACCGGGTCGATCGCGAAGATCCGCCGCGCGCCCGCCAGCCGCGCGCCCTGGACGGCGGCCGAGCCGAGCCCGCCCACGCCGACGACCGCGACGCTGTCACCGGGCCTGACGCCGCCCGCGTACACGGAGCTGCCCCAGCCGGTCGCCACGCCGCATCCGGTGAGGCAGGCGGCCGCGGGCGGGACCGCGGGGTCGACCGGGATCACCGAGGCCTCGTTCACCACCGTGTGCCGCGCATAGCAGCCGACCATGCAGGTGATCGTCAGGTCCTGGTCCCCGACGTGGTGCCGTGACGTCCCGTCGCCGATCTGCTTCCCTGCCATGATCACCGCGGCCAGGTCGCAGAGGTTCTGCCGGCCGATGGCGCACGAGGGGCAGCGGCCGCAGTTGGGGATCGAGGAGAACACGATGTAGTCGCCCGGCTTGGTGAGCGTGACGCCGGGGCCGACCGCCTCGACGTAGCCGGCGCCCTCGTGGCCGCCGATCATCGGCGCGGCAAACGGCACGTCGCCGGTGAGGTGGTGCTCCTCAGAGTGGCACAGGCCCGCGGCGGCGACCCGGACCAGCACCTCCCCGGCGCGCGGCGGATCGAGCTCGATCTCCTCGACCTTCCAGTCGGTGCCGCTCTCCCACAGCACGGCCGCCTGTGTCCGCATGTACGGTCCGCCTCTCAGCTGTACTTGTGCTGGTTGCCGGCGTCGACCGGCAGCGTGATCCCGGTGACGTACCGCGCGGCGTCTGAGGCGAGCCAGACGATCGCGTTGGAGATGTCGACCGGGTCCACCCACGGGATCGGCAGCAGGTTCATGGTCTGGAACCCCGCCTTCACGTCCTCCCGGCCCGGGCTCTCCAGGTCCGGCCGGAACGACCGGTACAGCGACTCGTTCTGGATCATCGGCGTGTCCACCGCCGTCGGGCAGATCGCGTTCACCCGGATGAAGTGCCCGGCCAGCTCGCAGGCGAGCGTCCGGGTCAGCGACAGCACCCCCGCCTTGGTCACCTTGTAGTCGCCGAGGCCGGCGCCGGAGATCAGCGCGGCCCCTGAGCTGGTCAGCGCGATCGACCCGCCGTTGCCCGCCGCGATCATGTGCGGGATCGCGGCCTTGAGGGTGATGAACACGCCGGTCAGGTTCACGTCGAGCAGCTCGCGCCACTGGCCGAGGTCGATCTCCCAGGTCGGCATCGGAGCGGAGATGATCGCGGCGTTGGCGCACACGATGTCGAGCCGTCCGCCGAGTGCGGCGACGCCGTCGGCGACGGCCGCCTGCACCGCGGCCAGGTCCCTGACGTCGGCCCTGGTGGCGATGATCCGCCGGTCGAGCGCCTCGACCTCCTTGACCGTCTGCGCCAGGTCCGTCTCGGTGGCCAGGTCGTAGGTGAGCCAGTCCTGCGTCCGGCAGGCGTCGATCGCGATGATGTCCGCGCCCTCCTGCGCCAGGCGCCGGGCGTGCGACCGCCCCTGTCCGCGCGCGGCCCCGGTGACGAACGCGACCTTTCCTTCAAGTAGACCCATACGCGTATCATCCTCCCTTGAGGGCCGACTGGAGTACCGCGGCCATCGCGGGCGCGCCGTCGCCGCGCACCACGCCCCGGACGCCGAAGTAGCGCTCGGTCAGTTCGGGCCGGTTCAGCAGGTCCGGCCCCGAGTCCGCCACGGCACCGCCTTCGAGCAGGTAGCCGAAGGCCGCGGCCCGCAGCGCCACGGTAGCGTTCTGCTCCACGACCAGCACGCCGATGCCCCGCGCGGCCAGCTCTGCCACCTGCTCGAATATCGTCGCCACGATGATCGGGGCGAGGCCGAGCGACGGCTCGTCCAGCAGCAGGTACCTGGGCCCGGCGGCCAGGCCCCGGCCGATCGCGACCATCTGCTGCTGCCCGCCCGACAGCAGCCCCGCGGGCGTGTCCTTCCGCTCGGCCAGCGCCGGGAACAGCTCCCAGACCGCGTCGATCCGGCGCTTGCGCTCGGCCGCCCCGGCGCGGCCGCTGCCCGCGCCACCCGCCCAGGCGCCGAGCGTGACGTTGTCCACGACGGACAGCCCGCCGAACATCTGGCGCCCCTCCGGGACCATCACGATGCCGGCCCGCACGCGCTCGGCGCAGGTCTTCCCTGACAGGTCGGTGCCGTCGGCGGCGACACGGCCCTGTCCGCCGCGCGCCCGCAGCAGGCCGCTGGCCACCTTGAGCAGCGTGCTCTTGCCCGCGCCGTTCGCGCCGACCAGCGCGGTGACGGCACCAGGCGGGACGGTCAGCGAGACGCCGTGCAGCACCTCCCCGCTCGCGTATCCGGCGCGGACGTCCCTTATCTCCAGGCTCACTCGCTCGCTCCCAGGTACGCGGCTCGGACGGCGGGGTCGGCCTGCACGGTCGCGGGGTCGCCGGCCGCGATCACCCGGCCGGCGTCCATCACGACGACCTGATCGCAGATGCCCATCACCAGGCGCAGGTTGTGGTCCACGATGACGACGGTGATGCCCATGCCGCGGACCGCGACCAGCGTATCGGCCAGCCGCGCGGTCTCGGTCTCCGCCAGCCCGGAGGCCGGCTCGTCGAGCAGCAGCACCCGTGGCCTGGCGAGCAGCACCCGGGCCAGCTCTACCACCTTCTGCGAGCCGGCCGGGAGCGCCGTGGCGGGAGCCTGGGCTCGTTCGGCTAGACCGAGGGCGGTGAGCAGGGCGGTCACCTCCGCCGCGAGCCCGGCCTGTCGCCGCCGCACGGTCCTGCCTGGCCCTGACTCGGCGCCCACGAGCACGTTGTCGAACACGTTCAGGTTGGGGAAGACGCGGGCGCTCTGGAAGGTGCGGGCGACGCCGAGCCTGGCGATCTTGTGCGGCTGCCAGGCCCCCCTGGCCACGGTCGTGCCGCCGACGATCAGCTCGCCGTGGTCGGCGGCGTAGACGCCGGTGAGCAGGTTGAGCAGGGTTGTCTTGCCGGCGCCGTTCGGGCCGACGATGCCCGTGATGGACCCCTCCTCGGCGGCCAGCGACACGTTGTCGACCGCCTTGACGCCGCCGAACGACTTGCTGATCTGCCGCGCCTCAAGCCGGCACCCGGACACGGACCTCTCCCTTCTTGCGCTGCGGAGCCATCCGTCGCAGCCGGGCGATGCCGTTCAGCGCGCTGCCGAGCAGCCCGCTGGGCGCCAGGCTGAGCACCGCGATGACCAGGACACCCTCGACCACCGTGGTCCACTGCTGGAACCCCTGCGAGATCGCCGGCAGGTAGGTGAAGAACGCGCCGCCGATCATCGGGCCGAGCAGCGTTCCCGCACCGCCCAGGACGCAGGCCACGATCAGCGTGAACGACTCGGACAGGCCGACCTCGCTGGGGGCGAGGAAGTTGATGTAGAACGCGTACAGCGCCCCGGCCAGGCCGGCCAGTGCGGCGGCGTACAGCAGCGCGTAGTGCCGGTAGCGGCGCACGTCGACGCCGAGGCTGGCGGCCGCGATCGGGTCGAACGAGATCGCCTTCATGATCCGGCCGGTGCGGCCGCGCAGCACCCAGAACGAGCCGAACCCGAAGATCGCCACCAGCGCCCAGATCAGGTAGTAGAACCGGAAGTCGGTGTCGAAGGAGAACCCGGCCACCGACAGGCTGGGGATGTCGAGCAGCCCCGCGGTACCGCCGGTGATGTTCAGCTCGCCGCCGAGGTCCTGGGCCAGCAGCACCAGCGCCAGGCTCACCGTGGCCATGTAGTACGGCGCGAGCCGCACTGTGACCACCGAGAAGACGTAGGCGACCACGACCGCGGAACCCACGCCGATGAGCAGGCCGAGCAGCGTGGGGATGCCGAGGTGCAGCACCGTGAGCGCGGCCATGTAGCCGCCGACGGCCATGAACGCCGACTGGCCGAGGCTCACCATGCCCAGGTACCCCATGAGGATGTCCATCCCGATGAGTGCCAGGGCCGTGATGCCGACCAGGTTGATGTCGCGCAGTTCGTCGCCGAACCCGAGCAGCGGGAGGATCGCGCCCGCGACGACGAGGACGGCGAAGACCGCGCGGCCGAGCAGCCGGGGCGCGTGCTCCACGTAGTGCACGGTGCCGACCGGTTCGCCGGTGTCGGAGCGGACGCGGCTCGCGCCGCGCAGCAGTCCCTCCGGACGCAGCACCAGGATGATGATCAGCGCGACCAGTTCCAGCGACTCGCCGTACAGGGACGAGAGGTAGCCGGTCGCCAGGGCCTCGATGATGCCGAGCACCACGCCGCCGACGACGGCACCGAAGTAGGAGCCGAAGCCGCCGAGCGAGATCCCGATGATGCCGATCAGCGAGTACGTGGCGGCGTCGTCCATCGACACCGACAGGTACGGCAGCAGGAACGCCCCCGCCAGCGCCCCGAGCAGGCCGGTCGCCGCGAACGACAGCATCGCGAGCGCGCTGACCCGCAGGCCGACGGCGCGGGCGCCGGCCGGGTTCTGCGCGATCGCGCGCAGCGCCCGGCCGGTGTTCGTCCTGGACAGGAACAGCGTGAGGGCGGCGCAGACGACGATGCCCAGGCCGACGATCCAGACCACCTGGGCCGGGATCGTCACGCTGCCGACGGTGAAGTCCTCCAGGTCCCCGAACGGGCGCATCGAGTAGGCGAAGTCGCCCCAGATCTGCTGGCCGCCGCCCTGCAGCAGGATCAGCCCGCCCAGCAGGACGAGCAGCATGTTCTGCGGGGACAGGCGCCGCGCGTTCGGCCGCAGCACCAGCAGGTGGAAGACGGCGGCGATCGCCGTGGTCAGGAGGGTGGCCACGACGATCGCCACGACGAGCGGCAGGTGCCAGCTGTTCACGCCGTCATAGGTGAGCAGCCCGCCGAGCACCACGAACCCGCCCTGGAGCAGGTTGAGCATGCCCGATGAGTTGAACGCGAGCGTGAACCCGAGCGAGATCAGCGCGTAGATGGCACCTGTCGAGATCCCTGCGATCAGGATCGATGCAAATGTGGTCACTGGCTCACTGCGTGGACAGCAGCTCGGTCACGCCGGCGTTCGCCACGGGGGTCAGGTCGAGCGTGTTCGGCGCGATCTTGACAATGCCCTCGGTGAGCCCGGACAGGCCGGTGTGGTTGCCCGGCGAGAAGTGGTAGACGCCGTTGATCCCCTGGAATCCGGACAGAGTCTGCACGTAGTTGAGGATCTGCTGGTTGGTGGCGTTGACGCCGAGGTGCTCCAGCGCGTAGACCGCCACGTTGAAGCTGTCCACGATGTAGGAGGCCACGTTGTCGTTGGTCGAGCCGGTGAAGCCCTGGGCCTTGAGGAAGTACTTGAGCACCGCCGCCTCGTTCGCGGGGACGCCGCCCTGCTGCGCGACCAGGTAGTAGGCGCCGGGCGCGTAGGTGTTGGCGGGGAGCGTGCTCGCGGTCTTCTTCAGGATCGCCAGGTTCAGGTCACCGTCGGCCAGCAGCACCGGCACGTTGGCGATGCTGGACGCGGCGAGCGCGGAGAACGCCGTGGCGATCTGCGGGCCGACCGACCACAGCACGACCGCCTGCGGCTTCGTCGCGGCGATCTTGGCGATCTGGGTGGCCAGCGAGGTGGCGGTCACGTCGAAGATCTGGTCCGTCGTGACCGTGTAGCCGTCGGTCGCGGCGGCCGACGTGAGGCTGTCGCGGGCGGTGTCCTCGCCCGGCGTGGTGTCGGTGAGCAGCGCGACCCGCTTCCAGCCCTTCAGGCCGATGAACTTCTCCGTGGCCAGCAGGCCCTCGGTGGCCGGCATCGTCGCGTCGAAGAGGTAGCTGTTCGACGGCATCGGGATGTTCGGGTCGGCGTTGAAGGTGATGGGTCCCTCGGTGCTCGTCTTCGCGTCGGCCGCCTCGCTCTCGGCGGCGAAGCAGCAGCTGAAGAAGACCTTCGCGCCGCTGGCCTCGACCTTGGGCACGATCTGGACGGCCACGGCCGCCGACGACTCGGTGTCGTAGAAGTTGAGCTGGATCGGGTGGCCGTCGATGCCGCCCACGCTGTTCCAGGCCGCTGCCAGGGCCTCGTACTGGTTCTTCGTCGACTGCGGTCCTGGGTTGTACTCCGACCCGGAGTTCGGGCCCATCGCCGCGAAGATGACCGGCGACTTGGCGGCGGCCGAACTGCCGGCCGCGCTGGTGCTGGCGCTGCTGCTCGAGCTGCTGCTGGAACATGCCGTGGCCGCGACTGTGGCGGACACCGCGAGGACCGCGATCGCGCCCAGCCTGTATTTCCTTTCCATCCCTCGATACCCTTTCGGTTAACCCACTGTGGTTGCCGCTCCCGGGGACTATGTCTTGGTCGGCGTCAGTCCCCGGGAGCTGGTTCGAAGTACGCGAGCGCGACTTCGTCTGTGACGGCGTTGAACCGCACCCGGACCGGCATCCCGGTCCGGACGTCCTGCGGTGCGCAGCCGGTTATCCCCGTCACGATCCGCGGTCCCTCGTCGAGTTCGACGATCGCGATGACGTACGGGATCTGATCCGCGAGCGCCGCGTGGGTCGCGTGGCGCACCACGGTGTACGTGTAGACGGTCCCCTTGCCGGAGACCTCCTGCCAGCCGATGTCGGTGCCATGGCAGTGCGGGCAGGCGGGCAGCGGCGGATGCCAGCTGTTCGCGCAGGTGTTGCAGCGCTGGGTGACGAGCCGGCCGTCGCGGGCGCTTTCCCAGTACGGCCGTGTCAGGTCCGTGAACGCAGGGATGATCGCCATCACGTCACCTCGCTCGTCTCGCTGGTCGCGGTCATCGCGGTCATCGCGGTCATCGCGGTCATCGGGCCAGGATCGTCGCGCTGCCGGCCGGGGCGCCGACGAGGGCGACCTGGGCGCCCGCGACCTGGTTGCAGGCCGTGCCGCGCAGCTGCCGCACCGCCTCGAGCACGCCGTTCATGCCGTGCAGGTACGCCTCGGACAGGTGGCCGCCGTGCGTGTTGACCGGCAGCGGGCTGTCCGGCCCCGTGCCCTGGTCGGCGACGTACCGCCAGGCCTGGCCGTGCGGCACGAAGCCGTAGGACTCCAGGCTGCGCAGCGGCATGAAGGACGTCGCGTCGTAGAACTCGGCCACGTCGATGTCCGCCCTGGTCACGCCGGCCTGGTCGAA
>JASHXJ010000123.1 GCA_030043595.1 Trebonia sp. | reverse complement strand
ATCTGCAGGACCAGGTCGTGCGACCGCTCTAGTTCGGGCACGATCCGCAGCACGGACAGCAGGAAACGCAGGTCTGAGGCGACCGGCGACTGCAGCAGGATCTCCCGGTTGGCCAGTTCCTCGATCTCCGGGTAGAGCGCGTCGATGACCTGCTCGCGTTCCGCCAGCACCGGGAGCACCTCGCTGTCGCCGCTCAGCAGCGCCTGCGTCGCCTTTGGCAGGTCTTCGGCGACCATCGCGAACAGCTCGATGACCTTGGCTTCGATGGCTCCCAGATCACGCTGGAATTCCTGTCGATGCTGCACCATAAGTCAAGACTACTGTGCGCTACTGAACGACTGCGGCGGGTACCGGGATGCTTCCGGCACCCGCCGCCATGGCTCTGGCCGCCGGCTAGACGGCGACCTCGACCTTCGTGATCTGCCCGATATCCGCGGTGACCGAGCGCTCCGCACGGATCCCGCCGGGGGCGAGCACGCGCAGCGTCCACGCGCCGGGCGCGGCGAAGAACCGGAAACCGCCGTCGTCGCCGAGCGGCACCTCGGCGACGAACTCGTCACCCGTGCCGAGCAGCCGGGCGTACCCGGTGCCGACCGGCGCGCCGTCGTGCAGCACGCGGCCCTCCACGATCGCCTGGCTGCCCGCGGCCGCCGGGGTGACCGTGACGCCGCCGGCCGGCGCGCCGCAGCCGCTCTGGTCCGTGCTCACCGGCCGTCGCCGAGCTCAATCGGCACGCCCACCAGCGAGCCGTACTCGGTCCAGGAACCGTCGTAGTTCTTCACGTTCGGCAGCCCGAGGATCTCGTGCAGCACGAACCAGGTGTGCGCCGAACGCTCGCCGATCCGGCAGTAGGCGATCGTGTCCTTGCTGAAGTCGACGCCCGCGTCGCTGGCGTAGAGCGTCTCGAGCTCGCCGTCGGACTTGAACGTGCCGTCCTCGTTCGCGGCCTTCGACCACGGCACGTTGCGCGCGGTCGGGATGTGGCCGCCGCGCTGCGCCTGCTCCTGCGGCAGGTGCGCCGGGGCGAGCAGCCGGCCGGCGAACTCGTCCGGGGACCGGACGTCGACGAGGTTCCGCTTGCCGATCGCGGCGACGACCTCGTCGCGCAGCGCGCGCAGCGACGAGTCCTGCTCGGTGGCGGTGTAACTGGTCTTCGAGCGCGCCGGGGCCTCGGTGCTCAGCTCCCGGGAGTCGAGCTCCCACTTCTTCCTGCCGCCATCGAGCAGCACCACGTTGTGGTGCCCGTACAGCTTGAAGTACCAGTACGCGTACGCCGCGAACCAGTTGTTGTTCCCCCCGTAGAGGACCACGGTGTCGTCGTTGGAGATGCCGCGCTCGGACAGCAGCGCCTCGAAGCCGGCCTTGTCCACGAAGTCGCGGCGGACCGGGTCCTGCAGATCCTTCTTCCAGTCAATCTTGATCGCGCTCGGGATGTGGCCCTTGTCGTAGGCACTGGTGTCCTCGTCGACCTCGACGATGACGACTCCGGGCTCACCGATGCGGGCCTCGACCCAGTCGGCGTCGACTAGGACATCGGAACGGCTCATGACGTGGAAACCTCTTTTCCTTGTTGGCACAAACCAGCCGGCTTGCGGCCTCGCCTCAGGCGGCTGGCCGGATCCGTTGAATGAGTAGGTACATCTGGCAGCCGAGGCAGAAGTCGAAGGCCGCGTTCAGGAACGCGGCGGTCAGGGCCAGCGCGGTGAAGACGATGCCCATCGCGGTAATGCCGGCCGCGAAGCCGATGGCGCCGATTGCGGCGATCACCATGCCCACGCCCTGCGCGAAGCGGGGCGGGGCTTCCGGCTCCGTCCTCGACGGTGGTCCGAGCCGCGGCCGGACCAGGTAGCGGTACACGAACCCGTAGGGCGCGTAGCGCAGGCCGCCAAGCGCCCCGATAGCGAACACCAGCGTCTGGGCAAGCAGCAGCCAGCCGCTCTGCGTGACTAGCACGATCGCGAGCACTACGCTCGTGATCGCGGCGCCGAAACGCGCCCCTCGCGGGTCGATGTTCATCGTCGTGCTCCCAGGTGCAGGTTGATGTGAGATGCTCGCCGCCTGCCCACGGCTTGGTCGCGCCGGGTCAGGCAGCAGCAGGCGCCGCCAGGGGGGCCCTACAGATCGCGGTCGCCACCCGGCAGAAATCAACAGCACGCCGCTTCGTCAGCAGCTGCCCTGCGCTGGAAGACACGTACCAGATGCTATTCACCAGCAGCGCGGCTGTCACTTCCCGCCTGGCGGGCACCGGGACAATTGTCGCCTGGTTTGATGGGTAATTCAAGGGGCGCCGCCGTTCAGGACGCTGCCCACCGCCGCCAGCACGTCGGATTTGCGCGGCAGCCCCGAGGTGCGCCGCGTGATCGAGCCGTCCGGCGCGAGCACCAAGATGGTGGGAGTGCTGAGCACGTTCAGCCGCCTGGCCAGGTCGAGCCGGCCGGCCGCGTCGATCTCGATGAGCACGACGCCATCTCGGGACCCGGCGACCTCGGCGAGCAGTTCGCGGGCCGGCCCGCAGTACGCGCAGAACTCGGTCGAGAACTGCACGAGGGTAGCGCGCCTGCCCAACGGCGCGCCAAGGTCTGCGGCGGTCAGCACGGCGCCGGGGGCAGCCACCCGCCGGGAGGCGTCCCGGAACCGCCCGCCGCGCCGTCGCATGCCGAAGCCCGCCACGCAAGCAGCGGCCAGCACCACCGCGAGGACTATCAGGCCACTCAGCACATCCGGTACCAGCGTCGCCGGCGCACCCCGGTATTCCCGCGACCGCTCAGGTCACCCTCGTCACCGAGACCTATGAGGCATCGACCGTGATGGACCGCGTCGTGCCGACGGTGATCACGAACTCCTGGACGTCATTGGCGTTCACCGCGGCCGACGCGGGGTACCAGACACTTCCCTCGCTGCGGTCGGTGACCCAGCTGCCGGCCAGCACGCGGCTGTTGCCCGGCCCGATGACCCACATCTGGCAGGTGGTGCCGAGCGGGATCCCGTTCACTTTAGCCGCGAGCTGCGTTCCCCAGCCCATCGGCTGGTACTTCACGGTCACGCTCATGCCCTGTGATTGCCCGGTCACGGTCTCCCACGGGCCAATGGCGGTGCCGTACGGCCCGCTGGAACCGGATGGCTGCGCCGGGCTGGCGGAGATCCGCAGGCCGCTGAACACGCCAGCCGCGATGATAAGCGCGGCCGCCACACCGAGGGCCGCGTCGCGCCACCTGCGCCGCCTGCGGCGGGCCGCGGTCAGGTCGATCACCGAGGCGACCAGCTCGCGCGGCGGCTGCTCTGCTTCCTCCCAGGCCGGCGGCCCGTCGCCCGCCGCCAGCGCGATGGCCTCCTCAGTGCCGACCCGGGCGAGCAGGGCGGGCAGCCCCGCGAGCCCGGCGAGCTCGTCGCGGCAGTCATGGCAGCTGGACAGATGGGCGTCCACCTGCGCGCGCTCCAGCGGGTCGATGGCGCCGAGCACGTAAACGCCGAGCGACAGCCGCGCCTCAGAACAGTCCATCGTTCGCGTCACGGCGCCAGCCCCCGTTCCTGAAGCGCCAGCTTGAGCGCCTTCAGCGCGTAGAACGTACGCGACTTCACGGTTCCCGCCGGTATTCCTAGGGTAGCCGCCGCCTCAGCCACCGAGCATCCGCGATAGTAGGTCTCGACGAGCACCTTGCGGTGGTCCGGCCGCAGTGACGCCAGGGCCTCCGCCACCGCCCAGGACTCGAGCGTGCGGTCCGCGTCGTCGTCGGCGGGCAGCGTGTCGAGCACCGCCTGCCCGACCTCGGGCGGCCGGGACTGGCGTGCGCGGTAGGCGTCGACCGCCAGGTTGCGGGCCACGGCGAACAGCCACGGCCGCGCCGGCCGGTCGGCGAGCGCCTCGGGGTGGCGCCATGCCCGCACGATGGTCTCCTGCACGAGGTCCTCCGCCCGCTGCCTGTCACCTCCGGTCAGGTGCAGGGAATACCGCAGCAGGGCGCCGCCGTGTTCGGCGTACAGCGCCCTGATAAACGCTTCATCGGCCACATGTTCCTGCCTGGCAGCCGTTCCAGCGCTCGGCACACCCCGTATAACGTCGCCGGCACCGGGCCGGTTCACCTGGCCCGGAGATTTCTCCTGCCCGCTACGGCCGGGCTCGTTGCTCACGCTTACTCACCGGGCTCCCTCGGTCCATGGCTGCGGACGGCTCCTCCCCCCGATATATCAGCCGCCCGCGAACGGAGGCAAAACTTCTATGACCGCGCCATCGTCGAGCGCGACCGACTCTTTCGCGGCACGCCCGACGGGATCGGCATTCACCAGGAACGACGACCTCGCGAGGATCTCGTGCAGCCGGCTGCCGGGTTCCCGGCGGGCGATCGCCGCGTTAAGCGCGTCGGCGAGCGACACAGCGTCCAGGGATTCCTCTGGCACGCCCGCGGCATCCTTCGCAGCGGCCCAGTACCTGATCGTTACCTTGGCCAAGTCGGATATCCTCGCTTCAACGGGACCTGGGCAATGTTGCCTCCGGGTCTCGTTTGTGTTTATACAGATAATGATGGCGTTAGTGCGTCGCGAGACCGGAGGTGGCGTCAGGTGAGCGAACTGCTGTTGGTGACCGGTGTTCTTGAGCCTTCAGCGGAGGTTCTGCCTGCCCTCGGCCTGCTGCTGCACTCCGTCCGCGTGCTGCCCGCCGACCCCTCCGCACTGGTTGAGGCTCCGCCGGCTGATGTCGTCCTAGTCGACGCGCGACGCGATCTCGCGCATGCCAAGAGTATCTGCCGGCTGTTGCACACGACAGGCCTTGACTGCCCGATGCTCGCCATCGTCACCGAGGGCGGCCTCGCCGCGGTCAGCGCGGAGTGGAACGCCGACGATGTGATCCTGAACACGGCCGGCCCCGCCGAAGTCGAGGCGAGGCTCCGGCTGGCCGTCGGCCGCCGCGCCATGCGTGCCGCCGCGGACGCCCCGGACGAGATCCGGTCGGGCGACCTCGCGATCGACGAGGCCACCTACTCGGCGCGGCTGCGCGGCCGCGTGCTGGACCTGACGTTCAAGGAGTTCGAGCTGCTCAAGTTCCTCGCGCAGCATCCTGGCCGGGTGTTCACCCGGGCCCACCTGCTGCAGGAGGTCTGGGGATATGACTACTTCGGCGGCACGAGGACCGTCGACGTGCACGTCCGGCGGCTGCGCGCCAAGCTCGGCCCGGAACACGAGGCGCTCATCGGCACCGTGCGCAACGTCGGCTACCGGTTCGTGCCCGTGAAGGGCGTCCCCGGGGACCGTGACGGCACCGGGGTGCTCACGCCGGACACGTCGACAGCGATCGCAGCGGACCGGTGACGGGGGCCGCGGCCTCCATCTCAGCTGGACCCCTCGCACCCGGACAGGCAGCCCTGGTCCTCGAGCTGGCCGATGCCGCCAGGCATGCGGACGGCGTCGCGGCGCTGTCGGAGCACGTACTGCTGCATGTCCGGCACCGCAGCCCGGAGCGATCCCGCGACCTGCTGCTCTTCGCCGATGACTCAGCGGACACCGTGGCCGGCTACGCGCACCTCGACACCGCGGACGAGGGGGACGATGGCGGCGGCGATGGCGCCGGAGCCGGCGACATGAGCGGTGAGCTGGTCGTGCACCCGGCGTACCGCCGCCGGGGGTACGGCACCGCGCTGACAGCCGCGCTGACCGCGGGCGCGGGCGGCCACGGCATCCGGCTGTGGGCGCACGGGGACCTGCCCGCCGCCGCGGCGCTGGCCAGGTCGGCCGGCTTCACCCGGTTCCGCGCGCTCTGGCAGATGCGCATGCCGCTGGCCGGGGACGCGATCCCCAGCCCGGTGCTGCCGCCGGGGACGACACTGCGCACGTTCCGGCCAGGGCAGGACGAGGAGGCGTGGCTGCAGGTGAACCGGCGGGCATTCGCCAGCCATCCCGAGCAAGGCTCGTGGACCAGGTCAGACCTGGAGCTGCGCGAGACGGAGCCCTGGTTCGACCCGGATGGCTTCTTCCTCGCCGAGCGCGACGGAAGGCTGGCCGGCTTTCACTGGACGAAGGTGCACCCGGCGCAGGACGGCGGCGCGCCTATCGGCGAGGTGTACGTGGTGGGCGTCGATCCCGCCCAGCAGGGCAGCGGCCTCGGCCGCGCGCTGACCCTCGCCGGCCTGGCGCACCTGCAGCGGCTTGGGCTTGCCCAGGTGATGCTCTACGTCGATGAGTCCAACGCGCCAGCCATCAGGATGTACACCACGCTGGGACTGCGCCGGTGGAGCACCGACGTCATGTACCGGCACGCCTAGCGACCGGCCAAGGACACCTCAGGACGCGCAGCCGCACACCGGCCGGACGCCGAGCACGGCATCCAGCTCCGTCGGGGAGAGCGGCCCGTCACTGGCCGCCACCGCGCTGAGCACCTCGGAGTAGAGCTCGATCTCGGCCAAGGCCACGTCGTCGTGAACACGAAGATCGACCTGCCTGGGAATCGTGCTCACCTCCGTTGACCGGGAACTACCTGGCCCGTTCTCCAGGTTACGTCGTGACACCATTCCTCCGCATGACCCATCGGGGTCATTCGCGCACCACCCTTGCGTACGGTTTTACCCGCCATCGATGTAACGATTCCGCGAATGGACCACGGAATGCGTTCCGTTCCTGGTATCGGACATCTGATTACTTCCGGAACTGCACTCGCCATATTGAGCTGCAGCCCCCGTCACGCCATGCGTCCCACTACATGACGATAGGTCCGGGATGTCCGATTATCGGAGGGTAACTACCTGACTACAGGTTACGCTGCGCAAGGCCCGCGCGTCACGATGTCGCCGCAAAGCGCCTCGAGGCGCCCCGTGCAGGCGCCTGCCGCGCCCGCGAAGTCACGGTTCGGCACCAGGATGGCGGGGTATAGCCTCCAGCGCACTATGCCTCAGTAAGACTGACACGACCCAGGAATCAACTTTGATACCTTCCGTAACGTACCAAGTTCGGATATAACGGGACACTCATCCGTTTCGGTTGCGGGCGGCGGTCTCACCGGAGAAGAGTCATATGAGTGACTGCTCCCATACACGACGATCGTCCCGTACTTCCGAGACGTCCCGATGTACGACCGGTCGCGTCTGGCTGCCCGTGACGGCTGGCGGCGGCGCGCGCCCATCGGCGCCAGCCCGCTAGCTCGTCCCGATTACCCGGGCCGTCTGGCAAGCCCGGCCCCCGTTAGACTCCGGACACCGTTCCCGCCGACCCACCCCTGGACCCAAAGATTCTCGTGATGCCATGAATGAAAATAGTGACCTCCTGCCGAACCTCTTGCATGAAGAATTTGAGATGCAGATGCGCGGCTATAGCCGCCGACAGGTCGATGACTTCGTTGCCCGCAGAAACAACGAGATCCGCGAGCTCGAGCAGCGCCTGGCCCGCGCCCTCGACGAGACCGAGCACCTGCGCCGTGAGATTTCCACCGTCCGCCAGCAGGCGCTCTCGGGCAGGCCGGCGCACGAGGAGGTCAGCGAGCGCATCGCCCAGATCCTCAAGCTGGCAGACGACGAGGCGAAGGCCCAGAAGAACAAGGCCGACGAAGACATCGCCAAGCAGCGCGGCGACGCGCAGCAGGAATCTGAGCGGGTCCGGGCCGACGCGCGCGACCAGGCCGAACGGATGCTGACCGCTGCTCAGGAGCAGGCTGAGCGGGCCATCTCCGCGGCACGCAACGAAGCTGACAAGACGCGTACCGCCGCGCGGACCGAGGCGGACCGGCTCACCAGCGAAACCAGGAAGAAGGCGGACGCCGCGCTGGCCAACGCCAAGTCACAGGCCAAGAAGGTCCTTGACGAGGCGACAGCGCGCGCCACGGCCATCCACGACGGTGCCGAGCGCAGGCTCAACCTGCTGAGCACCCGGCACGCGGAAACGGTCCGCCGGCTCACCGACATCCTGGACGGCGTCCAGGGCCTGGTCGCCGCCGAAGCCGCGCGCATGTCGCTGGAGGAAGAGGTCAACCAGTCGGTCACCAAGGCGGTCAGCATGGCGGAGGCGGCCGACGCGGCCGAGGCCGACGACGAACCCGACCCGGACTTGGACCTGGCACTGCTGGCGCCGCCGGCGCCCGAGACGGTCGCCACCGGTGCCGCCGCTCCGCCGCGTGCGGGCGGCGTGGACGGCCCGCCACCGCCGCCCTCACGGCCTGGGCTGCCGAGCCGTCCGGGCGGTCCTGGCGCCGATTCCGCGCCCGACGGGTCAGGCCCGGTCAGCGGCGGCACGCTGCCCGGGTCCGGGCATGTTCCGGTGGGGCGCCCAGGTGCCGCTCCGTCCGCGCCTGGCGTGCCTGGCGCGGCACGGCTCGGCGGCTCGCTCCAGGACGGGACGCCGCGTTCCCCCATGCCAATGCCGAGCGGCCCGCCCCGGCCTGGTCCGTCGGTACCGGGCACGTACCCGCCTGGCCCGGGCCTGGGCGGCTCGGGGCTCGGCGACGGGCTGTCGGCAGACCGGCTGTCGGCAGACCGGCTAGCGGCCGATCGGCTGGCCGCCGACAGGGAGGGCAAGCGGGACGCTGGCCGCACCGGGCTCATCGACCCGGACGAGCCAACAGAAGGCGTCCGCATGATCCCGTGACAAGGCAGCCGTAGGGCCGCGGCCGTCGGCCGCGGCCCTACGACGACCGTTCGTCGAGCATGTCCAGGCGCTTGAGTATGACGCCTTCGCGCAGCGCCCACGGGCAGATCTCCAGCTGAGAGACCCCCATCAGGTCCAGCACCGCGTCGGCCACGATGGCGCCGCCGGTCATCTGCGCCGCCCTGCCTTGGGAAACCCCGGGCAGCCGGGTGCGCTCGCCCTGGTCCATGGCGGTAAGACGCTCGGCCCACATGGCGACGTCGGTGTGCTTGAGGAACCGCTTTGCGTAAAATCCCTCGCTCGACGGCGCCGCGCCGGCGATCCTGGCGAGCTGCCGGAACGTCTTGGACGTGCCCACGACGTGATCGGCCGTGCCGTGCCTGAGCACGGTCCCGGCATGCCGGGCGATCTCCGCGCGCACGTGCCTGCGCAGCGCGCGCACCTGCTCAGGGGACGGCGGGTCGTCGGGCAGCCAGTCCCTGGTGAGGCGGCCGGCGCCGAGCGGCAGCGACATCGCCGCCTCCGGTTCCTCGTCCGGCCCCGCGGCCATCTCCAGCGAGCCGCCGCCGATGTCGATGACGAGCAGCCGTCCGGACGACCAGCCGAACCACCGGCGGGCGGCCAGGAACGTCAGCCGTGCCTCGTTCTCACCGGACAGCACCCTGATCCGAGCCCCCGTGTCCTGCTGGATGCCGGCCAGCACGCTATCGCTGTTGGCCGCGTCGCGGACCGCGGACGTGGCGAAGGCGATCAGCTCTTCGACGCCCTTGTCCTCGGCGATCCGCATCGCCTCCGCCACCACTGACGTCAGCCGCTCCGCGCCCTCCGCGGACAGCGTGTTGTCCCGCTTGAGGTAGGCCGCCAGCGGAAGCTCGACCTTGTGCGAGAACGCCGGCAGCGGGCGCGCCCCCGGGTACGCGTCAACAACCAGTAGGTGAACCGTGTTCGAGCCGACGTCCAGCACCCCAAGTCGCATGATTTGACGCTACCTGCCCGGAGTGCCTGACCCGGCGAGCCAGGCGGTGACCGGGCCGGTTACCAGCAGGCTGACCTCCGACGCGGGGGCCGGGAGCGCGCTGCCCAGCGCCCGGACGTGCAGCAGGCCGGCCTCGGCGACGTCGACGGAGATGAGCGCGTCGTGCCCGTGGTACCACGTCTGCCTGACCTTGCCGGTCACCGCGCCCGCGGGCAGGTCGGCGCCGCGGGACGCGTCGGAGGCGGACGCGGCGACCGGGGACAGCGCGATCTGCTCCGGCCTGATCAGCACGGTCACCTCCCCGGCGGCTCCCGGCAGCTGTCCCGGATCGCGCAGCTCATGCCAGCCGAGCGCGGTCCGCACGCCAGCCGGGCCGGCCGGGCCTGCTGCCAGCACCCCTGGCAGCAGGTTGGCGGTACCCAGGAATCCCGCCGTCCACGCGTCGGCCGGCGCCGCGTACACCGAACGCGGCGCGCCCGCCTGCGTGATGATGCCGTCCCGCAGGACCGCCACGTAGTCGGCCACCGACAGCGCCTCGTCCTGGTCGTGGGTGACCAGCACGGCGGTCGTCCCGGTAGCGCGCAGCGCGCCGAGCACGTCGGCGCGGACCGTGGCGCGCAGGCTGGCGTCCAGGGCCGCGAACGGCTCGTCGAGCAGCACGAGCCGCGGCCGGGGCGCCAGCGCCCGGGCGATCGCGACCCGCTGCTGCTGGCCGCCCGACAGCTCGTG
>JASHXJ010000122.1 GCA_030043595.1 Trebonia sp. | reverse complement strand
GCCCTGGGCTGCTGGGGCGGGCGGGGCTGCTGGGGCGGCCGGGGCGCCGGGCCTGGGCGAGCCCAGCCCGGGGAGCACCTGAGTGTCCT
The DNA here is from genome assembly GCA_030043595.1 of Trebonia sp. Taxonomy (GTDB): domain Bacteria; phylum Actinomycetota; class Actinomycetes; order Streptosporangiales; family Streptosporangiaceae; genus Trebonia. The sequence goes on along the minus strand of JASHXJ010000122.1, from coordinate 6,046 downwards.
CCAGCTCAGGCACGGGCTCGGCAGGATCCCAGGGAGGCGACCCGAAGCCTTCCCGCGAGCCGGAACCGCTCATCCGCGCTCCCCCTGTTCCCTCGCGCCAGGCCGCGCCGTCGTCGCTCATCACGTTGAGCGTATCGCCACTTTCGCGAGAGGAGGACCGCTCATCTGGCCTCATCGTCGGCCGTCGTCCGCTCCCAGCCGCACCCGGCCGCACCCGGCTGCTAGCGGTGCCGTTACCGGTCGCGCCGCCTGCGCCAGCACACGATGCCCGCGACGAGGGCGGCGGAACCGCCGCCGGCAACGGGCGCATCGGCCACGGCGGCGAGTCCCGCCTGCCGGAACGTCGACGGGATGTTCAGGAAGCCCCACCGGCTCGGCGGCCAGACGACCACGAACGCGCGGCCCACGACCGCGCTTTCCGGAATGGTGCCCTCGCCCGGGTCGCCCATCCGGTACCGGGAGTCATCGGAATCCCCCCGGTTGTCGCCCATCACCCACAGCCGGCCTGCTGGGACCGTGATGTTGAACGGGATCTCGGACGGCCTGTCCCCTGGATAGATGTAGGACTGCTCGCTCAGCGGGATGCCGTTGACCGTCACCTGCCCCTGCGCGTTGCAGCAGGCCACGTGATCGCCGGGAAGACCGATCACGCGCTTGATGTAGTCGGTCCCCGGGGCGGAGATGCCGACCAGGCTCGACACGTCATGCCAGAACCGGACCAGCGGGTCGCCCGACTGCGGCGGGGCTGGCGGGTCCCAGGACCCCTGGCCGCTGAACACCACGATGTCCCCGCGCGCGATCGGCCGGAAATCGTAGACCAGCTTGTTCACCAGGACCCGGTCACCGGGCACCAGCGTGTTCTCCATCGACCCGGAGGGAATGGAGAACACCTGGACGACGTACGCCTTGGGCAGGATCGTCAGGACCAGCGCCGCCACGATGATGACGGCGAGCTCGCGCCAGAAGGGGCGCTTGCGCTTGCCGCGCCGCGCCCGGGCGCCGTCGCTGACCGGGCTCGCCTGGTCTCCCGTGGGCGTTTGCTGGGATTGTCCCGGGGACTGCGCATCGGGCGCGTCTTCGGTGTTCGGCCAGTCTGGCTCGGCGGCCATCAGCGTTCAGCCCAGCGCCGGCGCTCAGCCAGCGCTGGTGTCCCGGCGCTCTTTGATCCGCGCCGCCTTACCGCGCAGGTCGCGAAGGTAGTACAGCTTGGCCCGGCGGACGCGGCCGCGGGTCACCGGCTCGATCTTCTCGATCGAGGGGCTGTGCACCGGGAAAGTGCGCTCGACGCCCACGCCGTAGCTGACCTTGCGCACGGTGAAGGTCTCCCGCAGGCCGCCGCCCTGGCGCCGGATGACGACACCCTGGAACACCTGGATCCGGGAGCGGTTGCCTTCCTTCACCCGGACGTGCACCTTGAGGGTGTCGCCTGGGCGGAAGTCCGGGATGTCGTCCCGGATCTGGGCCTGTTCGAGCTCGGCGATCGCGGTATGCATGGTGGATGTTTCCTCAGTCCTGGACGGGTGTGCGCGCCAGCGCACCCCCGGGTGTTAAGCCTGCTTTCGCCAGGGAAACACCCCGGCAGAGTGAACGCCCGAACGGGCAGCGCACTTCAGTGTGCCACATTTTCGCCGTCAACCGGAAAGCCAGCCTCGATCAGCACCTTCCGGTCGCGGTCGTCCAGCCCGCCGGGTGCGCCGGCGAGGCGGCGGATCAGGTCGGGCCTGGTGGCCGCGGTACGGCGAAGCGCCTCGTCCCGCTGCCATCGCGCGATCGCCGCGTGGTCTCCGGACAGCAGCACGGGCGGCACCTCGCGCCCGCGCCAGGACCGCGGCCTGGTGTAGACAGGCCCCTCCAGCAGCCCGCGCATAGCGCCGCCGCCGGCGCCGAAGGAGTCGTCGGCGGCCGACTGCTCGTTGCCGAGCACGCCGGGCAGCAGGCGGCAGACGGCCTCCACGATCACGACCACGGCGGCCTCGCCGCCGGCGAGCACGTAGTCGCCGATGCTGACCTCGTCGACCGGCATCCGCGTCCTTGCGTCGGAAACCACCCGGCCGTCGATGCCCTCGTACCGGCCGCAGGCGAAGACCAGGCGCCGCTCGGCCGCGTACGCCGTGGCGAGGGCCTGGGTGAACGGCATTCCGCTCGGCGCCGGCACGACGAGCCTGGGCGATTCCGGCTCGCCGGACAGCACGGCGTCCAGCGCCGCGCCCCAGACGTCCGGCTTCATGACCATGCCGGGGCCGCCGCCGAACGGCGTGTCGTCGACCGTGCGGTGCACGTCAGTCGCCCACTGGCGCAGGTCGTGCACCCGGAAGTCGATGTCACCGCGGGCCGCCGCCTTGCCGATGAGCGACACCCCGAGCGGTCCGGCGCTCCCGCCGAAGTAATCCGGAAATATCGTGACGATATCTACGCGCACAGCGACCTCTCAGCGGCCGGCTCGCCGCCTGCTCACACGGCCTCTTCGGGGTTGAGCAGGCCGGGGGGCGGATTGATGACCAGCACGCCCGCCGCCACGTCAACGTCGGTGACGATCGCCTTGACGAACGGCACCAGGATCTGCGCCGCCGTCCCGGCGGCGGTCCCTGGCCGGATGGCGAGCAGGTCCTGTCCGTAGTGCAGCACGTCGTCGACGACGCCCACGACGGTCCCGTCGGCAGTGCGGACGGACAGCCCGACGAGGTCGTGGTCGCGGAACTCGTCGGGATCCTCCGGCGCGGCGAGCGTGCCGGAGTCGACGCTCAGCCAGGTGCCGCGCAGCTGCGCTGCCGCGTCCCGGTCCCTGACGCCGGCGAACCGCACGATGAGCGTGCCCGACTGCCAGCGCACGGCCGCCACGGTCAGCGGGCCCATGCCGACAGGGTCGGTGTCCAGCCGCGAGCCCACGGCGAACCGCAGGTCGGGCTCATCGGTCCGGACGCCGACCACGACCTCGCCCCGGATCCCGTGCGGGCGGCCGATCCTGCCGACGGTTACCTGCATGGACCGTCAGCGGACCTCGCCGGTCTCCACCAGGTCGATGCGGACGTGCCGGTTCCCGGCCAGGGAGCCGATCACCGTCCGCAGCGCCCGGGCGGTGCGCCCGCCCCTGCCGATGACCTTCCCGAGGTCGTCGGGGTGCACCCGGACCTCAAGGACGTTGCCCCGGCGCTGCATGCGGCTGGCGACGCGGACGTCGTCAGGGTAGGTGACTATCCCCCTGACCAGGTGCTCGAGGGCCTCCTCAAGCACGTCAGGCTCCGGTGCCGCCGTCGGCAGCCTCGTCGGCCGCCGCCGCGCTTTCCTGCTGGCGCGGACCAGCCGGCGCCGCGGCGTCGTCAGCCTTGGCCTCAGCCGGCGCGTCCTTCTTCGGCTGCTCCTTCCGGGGCGCGGCCGCCCTGGCAGGCCTGGCCGGGGTCTTGGTCTCCTTCGCCGCCAGGCTTTCCTTCACCAGCGTGTCGTAGCGTTCCTTCTTGTCCGCCTTGGGCTCGGCGGTCTTGAGGGTGCCCTCGGCACCGGGCAGGCCCTTGAACTTCTGCCAGTCGCCGGTGATGGTGAGCAGGTGGCGCACCGGGTCGGTCGGCTGCGCGCCGACACCCAGCCAGTGCTGGACCCGCGCCGAGTCAACCTCGATCACGGACGGGTCCGCCGTCGGGTGGTACTTGCCGATCTCCTCGATGGCACGCCCGTCCCGCTTGGTACGTGAGTCGGCGACGACGATCCGGTAGTACGGTTCCCGGATCTTGCCCAGGCGCTTTAGCTTGATCTTGACAGCCACGGCTGTGCTCTTCTCCCAGCAGATAGGTACGTGTGTCGGACACCCGCCAGCGGGGAATGGCCGGCCGGACCGAGCGAATGGGCCAGGCCGGACGGACGAGGAGAGGGCGCCGCGCGGCCAGGTTTCGCAGGCCATTGTGCCAGAGACAAGCGCCTTAGGGGTAATCACGGCGCCGCGCGCGGTGCCGGGGGCGGCGGCTGGCGAGCGGGCACGTCAGCGGCTGGCCCCCATGAAACAGTTACATAACGTGCATTGACTTCGCCTGCGCCCGCTCGTAGCGTGTGCCTACAATTGTTAACAATCATACGCACACCTGTTCGCAGAGCGGACGCACTGAGCAGGCGCGGTTCTGGCCTGGAGGACGCACCGCACCTGACGGGCAGTTAACGGACACCACGGCGGTGATGGTGTGAACGTCACTGACAGTCACCTTCGGATGTGAGTGACGACGAGTACTGCGCTCATCACCAGCCGCTGTTCCTGTGCCTGAGTTCACATAAGCATTACGCCGTGACAGGCACGTTCACCGCGTAAGGGATAGGAGTGATGTTAGCCTCAAGGCGCTCGCAGAGGGACAAAGCCTGCGCCGTCCCTGCGAAGCGGACATCATCCCGAACGCGATCACGCGCCGCACCTGGCGCGCACCGATCAACGCGCAGCACCTGGCGTCCCATGAAGGAGATCCAAGACCATGACTGACCAGACTGATCAACCAGTCAGCCCGGCATCGGAGACGCCGGCTGGCGGCGTTTCCCGGCGCGGCCTGTTCCGCGCGGCCGGCGTCGGCGCGGCCGTCGTGGGGGGCGGCAGCCTTCTCGAAGCCTGCAGCTCGAGCATCAAGGGTGCCTCGGGCACCAGCACCAGCACCGCTGGCACCACCAAGGAAATCACGATCGGCTGGATCCACCCGCTCACCGGCTCGCTGGCCGGCTTCGGCTACCCGGACAACTGGGTCATCGAGCAGATCAAGCAGACGGCCCCGTACAAGAACGGGTTCAAGATCGGCGGGTCGACCTACAAGGTCAACATCCTCTCCTACGACACGCAGTCGAGCGTGACGCGGGCGGGCACGCTGGCCAAGCAGGCGATCCAGAGCGACAACGTGGACCTGCTGTTCGCCTCGTCGACGCCGGAGACGGTGAACGCGGTGTCCAGTGAGGCCGAGACCCTCGGTACCCCGCTGGTCTGCGCGAACATCCCGTGGGAGTCGTGGTACATCAACCTGGGCGGCAACCCGCAGAAGCCGACGCTCAAGCCCAAGTACGTGGTCATGTACTTCCTCGGCGCCGAGCACCTGGTCGAGTGCTTCATTCCGATGTGGAACCGGATCGGCGCGACGTACGGCAACGACCACATCGTCGCCGCCGCGTTCCCGAACGACTCCGACGGCAACGCGTTCCGCGCCGTGTTCCCGCCGATCGCCAAGGCGGCTGGCTACACGATCGACTTGTCGGCCGCCTACACCGACGGGCTCACGAACTACACGTCGATGATCACCCAGTTCAAGAACGCCAAGGCCGACTTCTTCACCAACGTCCCGCTGCCGCCGGACTTCGCCACGATGTGGAAGCAGTCCCTGCAGCAGGACTTCCGGCCCAAGCTCGCCACGGTGGCGAAGGTGCTGCTGTTCCCGACCGACGCCTACGCGATGGGCTCTGAGGTGTACAACATCGCCACCGACAGCTGGTGGGTGCCGTCGCTGCCGTGGACCTCGTCCTTTACCGGGCAGACCTGCCAGGAGCTGGCCAACCTGTTCACCGCGGACGGCCTGGGCCAGCCCAACGCCAACATCAGCAACTACACCCTCTTCGAGATCGCCTATGCCGCGATGCAACTGGTCAACGACCCGCACAACCACGAAGAAGTCGCCACCGCGATCCACAACGTGGTGATCCCCATCGCGGTCGCCGGCCCGATGGACTTCACCAGCTCAAAGAACCCCGCCCCTGGCGTGGTCATCACCCCGCCGGTCGGCATCCAGTGGCAGAAGGGCACCAAGTACCCGCTCGAGGCCGTGGTGGTCGACAACACCCTCCAGCCGAACGCCAAGATCACCGGCGACCTGAACCCGACCTTCGCGTGAGCGAATTGCTCGAACTCGAGCATGTGACGAAACGGTTCGGCCGCGTCATCATCGCGGAGGACCTGTCGTTCTCGGTCGGCACCGGGGACACGGTGGGGATCGTGGGGCCGAACGGCGCTGGCAAGACCAGCCTGTTCGGCCTCATCTCCGGTGACCTGGCCCCCGGCGCTGGCGAGGTCAGGTTCGCCGGGCGCACCATCACCCGG
>JASHXJ010000121.1 GCA_030043595.1 Trebonia sp. | reverse complement strand
TACCTCAAGCGGCTGCGCACCGAGGTGGACGTGCTCGCGATGTCCGCGACCCCCATCCCGCGCACGCTGGAAATGGGCGTGGCGGGCATCAGGGAGATGTCCACCATCCTGACCCCGCCGGAGGAGCGGCACCCGGTGCTGACCTTCGTCGGCGGCTACGACGAGAAGCAGATCACGGCCGCGATCCGGCGCGAGCTGCTCCGCGACGGCCAGGTCTTCTACGTGCACAACCGGGTCCAGTCGATCCGCAAGGTGGCCGCGCGGGTCGCGGAACTCGTTCCCGAGGCCCGGGTCGCGGTCGCGCACGGGCAGCTGAACGAGCACGAGCTCGAGAAGATCATGGTGGACTTCTGGGACCGCGCGTCCGACGTGCTCGTCGCGACGACGATCGTGGAGTCGGGGCTGGACATACCGAACGCGAACACGCTGATCGTGGACCGGGCGGACGCGGCCGGGCTGTCCCAGCTGCACCAGCTGCGCGGCCGGGTGGGCCGCGGCCGGGAGCGGGCGTACGCGTACTTCCTCTACCCGCCGGAGAAGGCGCTGACCGAGACTGCGCACGAGCGACTGGCGACCGTCGCGCAGCACACCGAGGTCGGCGCGGGCATGTACGTGGCGCTGAAGGACCTGGAGATCCGCGGCGCCGGCAACCTGCTCGGCGGCGAGCAGTCGGGGCACATCGCGGGGGTCGGGTTCGACCTGTACGTGCGCATGATCGGCGAGGCGGTGCGGGAGCTGCGCGACGACGCGCCGGCGGAACGGCCGGAAGTACGCGTGGAACTGCCGGTGAACGCGCACATCCCGCACGACTACATCCCCGGCGAGCGGCTGCGGCTTGCCGCGTACACGTCGATAGCGGCGATCGACTCACAGGCGGACGTGGACGCCGTCCGGGACGAGCTGCTTGACCGGTACGGCGAGCTGCCGCTGCCGGTGATAACGCTGCTCGACGTCGCGCGGCTGCGGTTCGCCGCGCGGCGTGCCGGGCTGACGGACATCACGTTGCAGGGATCGCACGTCCGGTTCGCCCCGGTCGTCCTGCCTGATTCGCGTGTGGTGCGAGTTCAGCGGCTCTACCCGAAGACGGTGCTCAAGCCGGCGGTGCGTACGATGCTGGTACCGGTGCCGAAGACCGCCACGTTCGGCGGGGCGCTTCTGCGTGACACCGAACTGCTCGCGTGGTGCGCGGAGGTCATCCGTTCGGTACTCTCCGACTCGTAGCTCGCTCGTGACTCGTCCGGGAAAGGGATCGTCTGTGTTCGGCAAGCCTGGCAGAAGGGCGCGCACGGCCGCCTTCGGCGGCGTCTGCGTATGCGCGTGCGCGGTGCTGGCCGCGTGCTCCCCGGTCAAGATGGGGGCGGCCGCCATCGTCGGCGACCAGCGGATCACCACATCGGCGCTTGACACCCAGGTATCGAACCTGAAGGTGGCCGCCGCGCCGTACGGCAGCCAGGTGTCGCTGACGGCCGCGCAGATGCCCGCCGCTGTGCTTGGCTGGCTGATCAAGTTCCAGATCGGGAACCAGATGGCCGCCTCGGCTGGCGTGTCGCTGACGCAGGAGCAGGTTCAGGCGGGCATCGCGGACATCAACGCTCAGGCCGCGCAGGTCGCGTCGGAAGAAGGGCTGGAGAGCGGGACGGCGGCGCTGCTCAACGCGGGGGTCACCCCCCAGATGCTGCCGGACCTCGGCCTGTTCCAGGCCCAGGAGATCGCGATCGCCGAGAAGAGCAACGGCGGCAAGCTGCCAAGCACGACCGCGCAGGATAACGCCGTGAACGCGGTGCTCGCCAAGGATCAGTGCGTCGCGGCGAAATCGCTGAACATCCAGGTGAACCCGCAGTTCGGGCGGCTGGATTACAGCCAGCTCGAGGTCGTCCCCGCTCCGGACACCCTGTCGGCGCCGGCCGGGAAGCCGTCGCCAGCGGACACCACGGGCCTTACCCCGGCGTGCTGACGGTCCTGCTGACCAGCCCGCGGGTGGCTCCCGGGCTGCTGACCTGGCAGGCGTGGTCGGCGCTGCACTCGGCCGCACGGGTGCTCGCGGGGTCGGCAGGCCATGTCCAGCTTCCCGCCCTTACCGCCGCCGGGGTCAGCCCCGAAGTCGTGGACGCGCCCGGGGAAGGCGGGTCGCTGGCCGGGCTGCTGTCGTCGGCCGCGGCGTCGGCTGACGGGCCCGTGGTGTGGCTGGCCCCGCCGGGGGACAGCGCTGACGCCGGGCTGCTGGCCGCGGTGACGGTACCCGTCGAGGTGCTGCACGGCTCGCACGACCTGCCGGGAGCGCACCTGCTTGATGTCGTCGCGGTCATGGACACGCTGCGGGTCTCCTGCCCCTGGGACGCGCGGCAGACGCATTCCTCCCTGGTGCCGTATCTGCTCGAGGAGGCGTACGAAGCCGTCGAGACGGTGGAGACCGGCGACCTGGCTTCGCTGCGCGAGGAGCTCGGCGACGTCCTGCTGCAGGTGCTGTTTCACGCCCGGATCGCGGCGGAGCGTTCTGCCGCCGATGGCGGCTTCACGGCCGATGACGTGGCGGACACACTCGCCGCCAAGCTGATCAGGCGGCACCCGCACGTGTTCGGCTCGGTGTCGGTCTCTTCCGCCGACGACGTGTCCGCCAACTGGGAAGAGATCAAGAAAGCCGAGCGCTCGCAGCGGTCGGCGGCAGCCGGGTTCGGTCCGCCGTCTGTCATCGACGGGGTGGCGTTCGGGCAGCCGTCGCTGTCGCTCGCGGCGCAGCTGCAGCGGCGGGCGGAACGCGCCGGAGTGTCCTTTCCGGGTGCTGGTGCGGCCCCCCCGGCGTCGTCGGCCTCGCCCGCCAGCTCCCTCGCCGCCGGGCAACTGGGCGACGAGCTGATGCAAATCGTGTCGCGGGCCCGGGCGGCCGGCCTCGACCCCGAACTTGAACTCCGGGGTGCCGCCCGGCGGTTCGCCGAGCGGGTACGGGAGTGGGAGCGGTCCCGGAATTGATCCGGGAACGGCTGTGCGGACAGCCGCCGGCCGCTACGCTGTGTGGGTGCGCGGTTGATATCAGTTACTTCGGCCGCTGATCGCAGTTAGTCCAGTTAGTACCGGGACCGCATGGCCGTAAGGAAGTTTCCCCTGGTCATAGTGGGGCAATCGGCTTCTGCGGTGCCCGGGTGTCAACTTACCGATAGAGCTGCGCGTCTTGCTAACGGGAAAGCTTCTTCGCATCAGCTCGGACTGTTGGACGGCTGGCATGCCAGCCTAAAAGGGGCGGGACGGTCTAGTGTGAGTAACTACGTCATTACTGCGAGCGAGCGGCGGGGGCGCGCGGTTTCCGGACTGGCGATCTGGACGAGGGTTTACCTTCGCCGGGCGGCCATGTTCGACTTCGCGATTGGGGTGGTCTGCTCCACGGTGGCCATCCAGGTCCGCTTTGACGGTCATATCTCCCCGCAATACGCGGTACTTAGCCTGGTGTTTCCCCTGATGTGGGTGCTGACGTTGTGGCTTTCGGGAGCCTACGATGATCGTTACGTCGGCACCGGCTCTGACGAATTCCGTAAGGTGCTCAACGCCGGGGTGAGCCTCACCGCGGCACTGGCGATCTTCTCCTATGCGGTTAACACCGAGTTGTCCCGGGAGTACCTGCTGCTCACCATGCCGACGGTCACGGTGGCTGACCTGATCGTCAGGTACGGGCTGCGCAAGCGGCTGCACAGGCAGCGCGCCCTTGGCCGGTGCATGGCCACTGTCGTTGCCGTCGGCCACGAGCCGGCGGTGGCCGAACTGGTCCGCGAGCTGAGGCGGGACACCTACCACGGGCTGACAGTGGTGGGCACCTGCCTGACGGCGGAATCGGAGAGCCTCGAGGTGGCGGGAGTCCCGGTGTTCGGCGGGCTGGACGAGGTGGCCGAGGCGGTACGCCGCAGCGGCGCCGACACGGTCGCCGTGCTGCCGAGCAGCGAGATCGACTCCGGCACGCTCAGGCAGCTGGCCTGGGAGCTCGAGAAGACGGGCACGGACCTGTGCGTCGCGCCCGCACTGCTCGACGTGGCCGGCCCCCGCACCACGGTCCGCCCCACCGCCGGGCTGACCCTGCTGCACGTCGACCATCCGCAGCTCAGCGGTCCGCGCCTGGCCATCAAGGAAGTCTTCGACCGGGTCGCGGCCGGGATCGCGCTCGTCATGCTGTCCCCGTTGTTCGCGGCCCTGGCGGTGGCGATCCGGCTGAGTGACCAGGGCCCGGCTCTGTTCACCCAGATGAGAGTCGGGAAGGACGGCCGGACATTCAAGATCTACAAGTTCCGGACGATGGTCGTGGACGCGGAGCAGCGGCTGGCGGAACTAAAGGCCAGGAATGACTGCGACGGGGTGCTGTTCAAGATGCGCCGCGACCCGCGGGTGACGGTGATCGGCGCAGGCTTGCGCAAGTGGTCCATAGACGAGCTGCCTCAGCTCATCAACGTGGTCCGGGGCGAGATGTCCCTGGTCGGACCGCGGCCCGCACTACCCGACGAGGCCGCCCGGTACGTCGCGCACGTCCGGCGCCGCCTGGTCGTGAAGCCGGGACTCACCGGCATGTGGCAAGTGAACGGCAGGTCGAACCTGTCGTGGGAGGAGTCCGTGCGCCTTGACCTGCGCTACGTCGAGAACTGGTCGTTCGCTCTCGACCTGCAAATCCTGTGGAAGACGCTCTCGGTAATCTTCAGGGGGGCCGGTGCCTACTAGCGCGGTGATATCAGAGCAGGCTGTCGAAGACTCGGTCTTCGAGAGCCCTGAGGCGGACGGTTCTGGTGTCGCGGATCTCGATGCGACCGGGCTGGTGCGCAGGGCCGCCGGCGGCGATCCGCACGCGTGGGAGAGTCTCGTCGATCA
>JASHXJ010000120.1 GCA_030043595.1 Trebonia sp. | reverse complement strand
CTAGTCGCCCGCGCGCTACTCCGTTACCGGCAGGGCCGCTACGCCGAGACGGCGGCGGTGTGCTCTGAGGCTGCCGCGCTTGCCGGGCGGTGCGGCGCGCGCGACGTGCTGGCCCGTGCCTTGTTCGCGCGCGACGCCGCGGACGTCGCCCGCGGTCAGTACCAGGGCGAGCGCTGGGCCGAGCAGGCCCTGGCGATATGGCGCGATCTGGGAAACCTGCCATGGCAGGCACAAGCCCTCAATGTGCTAGGCGCGCGAGCCTATTTCGAAGGGCACTGGGATAACGCGCTGAGTTACTACCGGCAGGCAGCCGACGCCTTCGAAAGGACCGGCGACCAGTGGAACGCCGCGATCGCGGCGAGCAACCTCGGGGAGATCCTGTCCAACCAGGGCCGCTACGCCGAGGCCGAGCAGGCCGTCCGGCCTGCCGAGCGGGTCCTGCGGGCCTCGGGCTCGCTGGGCGAGACGGCCTTCGCCGGCAGCGTGCTTGGCCGGACCGCCGCCCGTGCCGGGCAGCCGCTGCTCGCCCTGCGCCTGCTTGAGGAGGCGCGGGCCAGCTACCTGAAGGCGGGGGAGCCGCACGAGGCGGCGGCCACCGAGGTGGGCATCGCGGAGGCGCTGATCTACGCGGGCCGGGCCGAGGAAGCCCTGGCCCGGACGGAGGAGATGGTCGCCAGTGCGCTCGCGCGCCCCGGCCAGCCGAACGCGAGTGCGCTGGCCCGGGTGCGCGGCTACGCGCTGGCCCGGCTCGGACTGCTGCCGGAGGCCCAGCAGGCCCTGGCCGGGAGCCTGGACGCGGCTCGCAGCAGGGGTGACGCCTACGACGAGGCACTGGCCGCCGACGGGCTGATCCGGCTGGCCGAGAACGGCGGGCAGGCTCCGGATCCGGGCCTGCCCGCCCGGCGCGATGAGCTGTTCCGCAGGCTCGGCCTGGTGGCGGTGTCGGCGCCCAGCCCGTGACCGCGGAACCGCTGTTCAGAAGCTAATGCGCGGATCGCCCGGCGGCGCGGCGATCGTGGTCACCACGTACCCGGCGTTGCACTTGTTCCCGTGCTTCCCGTGCTTGCCCTGGTTCCTGGTCTGGTACTGGCGAAGGATGCAGGGCTGAGTGCCGCCGTGCGCCCGGCAGAACGGGAGCAGCCCCTCGTACTCGTTGTTGGCCGGGTTAAACGCCGAGGTGCTGCCGTTCAGGGTCGTGAACGGAGTCGGCGAGCCCCAGCAGATGTTGAAGAACTTACTGTGCTTCCAGTTCGCGTACGTGGCGGACTGGATCGTCGACTTGTCCAGGATCGCCGTGATGACCTTGGACCCGTTCGCGACCGAGAAGCTGATCACGCCGCCGTACTTCGTGCACGACAGCTGGGGGAAACCGCCACCCGTGGCGGTGATCACGTTGCTGCCCTGCGACGCGGGGGCCGTCACGAACCCGGAGGTGCCCGCCGAGCTGACCGTCTCGCTCTGGCAGTTCTGGCCGGGCGAGCACTGCAGCAGCTGGGTCACGATGTTAAACGGCGACGACGGCTGGCTTGTGGTGTTGTCGGAGTCTGACGCCTGCAGCTCGAACCCGAAGCCGACGGCGCTGAACGTCAGGCTGCTGAACGTGGCCACGCCGTTGACGGCGCTGACGGTGTTGTTCGCCGGTTCGGGAGCACCGATCGGGTTCACCGCGTAGCTGAGCGTCACCGGCCCGTTGTAGCTCTGGTCGACCTGACCGTCTGACTGGTCGACGTGAACCACCACCGCTGGCGTCATCGGAGTACTGACCTGTGTCGTCGTCGGCTGAACCGTGATTACGACAGTGTCGTTCCACGCCCAAGCGGCGGTCCCTGGCAGCACCAGCGCGGCGGCCGCCAGTGCCGGCGGCGCGACTAGCAGTGCCAGCCGCCGTGACCACTTTATCGTTGTCCTCATTCATTCCCTCCCAGGCAACTGCGTGTTCAATTTGCATGCATAGGGTTTATGACTGTCGAACTTTGTGATTCCAGACTCGTCAATCCAACGTCGACGGCGCCTCGTTCCCGTAACCGCGTCGGCTCTGCCGAATGGGACCTAGGCTATGCCCGTTTGTCCCGGTAAGCTTGCATTAGGGGCCGGCAATCGCGTGGCGGGGGCCGATGAGACAGTACGCGTGGCTGGGCCGAAATAGGTCGATCCTGTTGCTTCTCATGGCCTGGGGCCTGTCCTACGCCGGTGACCTGGCGGCATTCACGGCCGCGTCGGTGTACGCGTACCGCACAGGCGGTGCCGGCCTTGTCGCGGTACTCGGGCTGCTCAAGGCGCTGCCCGGCGCGTTCCTCGTACCGCTGATCACCAGCGGCTCCGATCGGGTGCGCCGTGAGCGGCTGCTGATCGCCACCGTGGCGCCCAGGGCCCTCCTGCTCGCCGCGGCAGCGGCCGCGATGACCCCTGGCGGGCAAGGCCTGCTCGTGGTGGTGCTGGTAGGAGTGGCGGGCGGGCTCGCCAGCGCCTTCCGCCAGGTGCAGGCCGCTCTGCTGCCGTGGCTGGCACGCACTCCCGACGAGCTGACGAGCGCCAACACCGCCGCGAGCGTACTGCAGTCGGCTGCCATGGTCGGCGGGCCGGCGATAGCCGCCGGCCTGCTCGCGGTCGGCACGGCCCAGTCGGCCATGTTCGCCGCCTGCGGGCTCGTCGCGCTCGCTGCCATGCTGCTTGCCGGGGTAAGGCCGGTTCCATCCCGCCCGCGGGCGCGGGTGACCGGGGGCCTGGCGCAGTTCAGGCGTGACATCATCGCGGGTTTCGACGCCGGGGTCCGGCAGCGCGATGCCCTGGCGCTATTCGTTCCGGCCGCCACCCAGACATTCGCCTCCGGAGTCCTCAACGTCCTGACGGTCGTCATCGCCCTGAACCTATTCGCGCTGGGCTCAGCCGGTGTCGGCTGGCTTGCGGCGATGCTCGGCGCGGGAGGCCTCCTTGTCGGCCCGTTCGCGGTCACGCTCGTCCGGGGCAAACGTGTGGCACGCAGTTTCGCTTGCGGGGTCGCGGGCTGGGGAGTGCCGATGATCGTGCTCGCATCCGTCCGCGCGCCATACTGGCCGTACCTGATGTTCTGTGCGATCGGAGTAGCCAACGTCTTCGACGACGTGGGCGTCTACAGCTCGCTGCAGCAGGTAATCCCGGCTCGCCTGATGGGACGTGCGCTTGGAGTGCGATGGGGCGCGCTGTCGCTGTCGATGGGGCTCGGCTCGGCGGTCACGCCGCTGCTCATCCACGTGTGCGGAGCCCGCGGCACGCTCATGGTAACTGGCCTGCTGCTTGTCCTGTCGGCCGCTGTGTTCCTGCCCGGCCTGACGGCCATCGACGGCAGGATCGCCGTACCAGGCCCGGACCTGGCCCTGCTGCGCCGTGTGTCGTTCTTCCGGCCGCTGCCCCTGGCGCTGGTGGAGCATCTGGCCAGCGAACTGGACACGGCGACCTACGAACCCGGCGATGTGATCATCAGGGAGGGAGAGCCCGGCGTGCGTTTCTACATCATCGCTGAAGGCCGGGCGCATGCCTCCAAGGATGGCAGGCAGCTGAGCGAGATGGACACGGGCGACTCGTTCGGGGAGATCGCCCTGCTGCGACGCATACCCAGGACGGCCACCGTCACCGCGCTGACCAGAGTGGAGGCGAGGATCCTTGAGTGCGAGGAGTTCCTGGCCGCCGTGACGGGCAGCCCGGAGAGCGTGCGGGGCGCGGAGGAAGTCGCCGCCACGAGGCTGCAGGCGGGCTGAACTGTCGCTGCGGCTGGCCGCGAAAGGGAATGCGCTGGCCGCCGGCGTGGTTAGATGGTGCTGGTCGTAGCTCTGTGTACGTGCTTCATGACGCGCTCGCGGATTTACTGCCGGGTTCCCGCGCGGTGCGGGAGCTCACCGTAGGCAAGGAGAAATGCGCGTGGCGCAGGGAACAGTCAAGTGGTTCAACCCGGACAAGGGTTTCGGGTTCATCAGTGTCGATGGCGGGGGCCAGGACGTCTTCGTCCACTTCTCCGCGATCGAGTCCAACGGCTACCGCAGCCTGGACGAGAACCAGCGGGTGGAGTTCGACATCACGCAGGGCCAGAAGGGCCCGCAGGCCGAGCACGTCCGCGCGCTCTGACTCTGATCATCAGGTAGTGCCACGGTCCGTTCGG
>JASHXJ010000119.1 GCA_030043595.1 Trebonia sp. | reverse complement strand
AGACACTCAAGGACGGCACAGACGGCGCCACCGAGCTGCGCGGCTTTCCCGCCGCCAAGGGCGTGGTCGAAGGCATCGCACGGGTGATCACGACGGTGGCCGACATCAGCCAGGTGCAGCCGGGCGACATCCTCGTCTGCGGCGGCACGACGACCGAGTGGACCCCTGTCTTCAGCATCATCACGGCCTGCGTATGCGATACCGGAGGCAGCCTGACGCATGCGGCGATTGTCAGCCGCGAATACGGCATCCCCTGCGTCGTCGGCACCGCGAAGGCGACGCAGACCATCAAGACCGGGGACCGCGTCCGGGTCGACGGCAGGGCGGGCACGGTCCAGGTCTTCCCGGCGAGCCCGTGATCCCCGTTCTCGATCTGAGCGACATCCGGATCACTGACATCCCCCTCGTGGGGCCGAAGATGGCGCGGCTCGGCCAGCTGGCATCCGCCGGCTGGCCCGTGCCCGACGGATACGTGGTCTCGGTGGAGGCGCTTGACGGCTGGCTGTCCCCGGCAACCAGGGCGGAGCTGGCGCGGCTGTTCTCGGGACAGGATCACGATCAGGCCGCGCTGGTGCGGCTTTCCGCGCAGGCACAGGCCCTCATCCTCAGCCAGGACCTGCCCGGGTGGCTGGAGGAGGCGGTCTGGCAGGCGCACGAGCGGCTGCGGCAGCGCACGGGACTCGGGCCAAGGCTGCGGGTCGCGGTGCGCTCAAGCGCCGTAGGCGAGGACAGCGGCAGCGCCAGCTTCGCCGGCCAGTTCAGCACGTACCTGGGCATCGGCGAGGTCGCCGACGTGCTGACCCACATCATGAAGTGCTGGGCGAGCGGGTACACCCCGCACGCCCTTGAGTACCGCCGCCAGATCGGCAGGAGCCCGCTGCACTCCCACGATCTCGCTGTCGGCGTTCTCCAGCTGATCGACGTGCGGTCCGCCGGCGTCGTGTTCACGCTGGACCCTGTCGCCGGGGATCGCAGCCGCATGATCGTCGAGGCCAACTGGGGCTTCGGCGAGAGCGTGGTCTCCGGCCACGTCACGCCTGACCACTGGGAAGTCGACCGGGTGAGCGGGCAGATCATCACGCGGCGCGTGGGCGCCAAGCAGGAGTGGTCAGTCCTCGAGCCAGGTGCCGGGCGGGTGGTGCTCGCGCCCATGCCCGCAGAGCTCGCCGGGCAGCTCTGCCTCGACGACGACGAGGTGCGCTACCTGTGCGCGAAAGCGGCGGAGATCGAAGAAGCGGAAGGGGTTCCGCAGGATGTCGAGTGGGCGATCGCCCGCGACACCGCGTTCCCGGACAGCGTGTTCATCCTGCAGCACCGCCCGGAGACCACGTGGACAACGCCAGCGCCAGCCGGGCCGGACAGCCCAGCGGCGTCCCCGGCGTCCCCGGCGTCCCCGGGGCCCCCGACGTCCGAGCCGCCCGGGGCCCCGGCGAAGGCGTTCGATCCGGTCCAGTACGCGCTGCGCAACGTGTTCAAGGTCCCTGGCACGTGACTCCTGCCAGCGCGCTTGACGTTGCCGTGGCCGCGGCACGGGCCGGCGCCGCCGAGCTCGTCAGCGCCGCGGGCGGCGACCTGGAGATCTCCTACAAGGACGCCCGGGCGAACCTGGTGACGGTCGCGGACCGCCGGTCCCAGGACGCCGTGACGAGCGTCATCCGGCGCGCCTTTCCCGGGCACGCGATCGTCGGAGAGGAAGGCAGCGCCGGCGACCCGGAGGCCACGGACGTCTGGTACGTCGACCCGCTCGACGGGACGACGAACTTCGCGCACGGCCTGCCCTTCTTCTGCGTGTCGGTCGCGCTGCGCAGCGCCGGGCGGACGGTCGCCGCGGTGGTCTACGACGTCCCCCGCGACGAGATGTTCGCCGCCACGCTGGGCGGGGGCGCGACCCGCGACGGCGAGCCCCTCAGCGTCTCCGGCGTGCGCCGCCTGGACCGGGCGCTGGTCGTCGCGCAGGCCCAGTCGGTCGATCCGGGCGAGATCAGGGCCTACGCCGAGCTCGTCGAGCGCCTGATGAGCGTGGCCGGCGGGCTGCGCTCGCTGGGATCGCCCGCCCTGACACTGTGCGCAATCGCCGCGGGCCGTCTCGAGGCCTACTGTGAGCACGCCATGGACGCCTGGGACATCGCCGCCGGCCAGCTCATCCTCGAAGAGGCGGGCGGCCTGGTCACCCGGTTCGACGGCGTGCCGCACCGTACCGCCGACCGCGCGGACGTCGTGGCGAGCAACGGATTCATCCATAGCCAACTGCTTGCCGCCCTGAAAGGAGCCACCATCCCGTGAGCAGCTACCAATACCCGGCGGCGCTGCCGGTCACCACCACCGGAGGCTGGGCGCGCCCGGGCTGGTGGGACATCCTCGCGGCCGCCGACGCCGAGGGACGCTTCGGCCCGGCGGACCGCCGGGAGCTCTTCGACGACTACTGCCAGCTGGCCATCTACGACCAGGAAAAGGCCGGCCTGGACATCCTCACCGATGGCGAGCACCGCCGGCTGGGCTGGATCGAGGGCATCACGGGCTCGATGCGCGGGCTCAGGATGCGCCCGTCCCCGCGCAAGCTGGGCGCGATCGGCTGGGACATGCTCCCTGTCTACGAGGTGCAGCAGCCGCTCGACGACATCGAGTCGATCTGGGACTACGCCAGCGAGTACCGGTTCCTGCGGGCGCGCACCGACCGCCGGCCGAAGATCGGGATGCCCGACCCGTACGGCATAACGACCGAGCTGGACTTCAGCCCTGTCTACCGCAACCGCCGCGACTGCGCCGAGGCGCTCGTGCCTGCCATCCGCCAGGACATCCTCAACCTGGTGGCGGCCGGCTGCGACTACATCCAGATCGAGGAGCCGCTGACGCCCTCGC
>JASHXJ010000118.1 GCA_030043595.1 Trebonia sp. | reverse complement strand
CCCGACCTGCGTGTAGGCGAGGATCGACCGCCCGAAGAGCGCGAACGCCACGATCACCGCGAACGCCACCACGGACGCCTGCCACGCCAGCCGCCGCCTGGTCCGCGCGGCCCGGCCCCGGGTCAGCCCGAGGAACACCGGGACGATCCCCGGCGGGTCGATGATCACGAAGAGCGTGACGAACGCCTCCCCGAAGAACGTCACCGCGGCCCTGCTGTCACCGGTCGGGCGCCCGTCGCCTGGGCGACCAGGCGCTCGTACTCCGCGGGCGGCGTGGTGTCCCGGCCGAGTCCGCTGTCGTTGAAAGAGCCGTGATCGTCGCTGCCGCCCGTCATAAGCAGGCCGAGACGGGTGGCCAGGGCAGCAAGCCGGGATCGTTCGGAATCATCGTGATCAGGGTGGAAGACCTCGACACCAGCTAGGCCTACGGCGGCCAGCCTGGTGATGACCTCATCGCCGATCTCATACCCCGGCGAGCGGGGGTGGGCGAGCACTGGCACCCCGCCGGCGTCGCGGACCAGCGCTATGGCCCGTTCGGGTGCGGGGGCGTAGCGGCCGACGTGGGCACGGCCGCCGTCGCCGATCCAGTCGGCGGTGAAGGCGCCGGACGGCGTCGCGACCACTCCGGCCTCGGCCATCGCGCGGGCGATGTGCGGCCTGCCGACGACCGCGCCGGCCGCGATCCGGGTCACCTGCTCCCAGGTGACGGGGGCGCCGAGCTCCTGGAGCCTGCCGACCATGGCCCTGGCCCGGTGCGTGCGGTCGTCGCGGATGAGCCCGGTTTCCGCCGTGAGCGCCGGGTCTTCCCGATCGAACAGGTACGCGAGCATGTGCATGCTGTTCCCGTCCAGCAGACAGGACAGCTCCATGCCGGGGACCAGGGTCAGCCCCGGCGGGAGAGCGTCGCTGGCTGCGGTGACGCCGGCGGTCGTGTCGTGGTCGGTGAGCGCCACCACGTCCAGGCCCGCCGCACCGGCGCGGCGGACCACCTCGGCGGGCGGGTCGGTGCCGTCCGAGGCGGTGCTGTGCACGTGCAGGTCAATGCGCACGGCGGACATCGTACAAGCCGCGCCCCGGACGGCGCGTGCACGTCAGGCGGGCGCGTCAGGCGGGCGGGTCAGGCGGGCGCGTCAGGCGGGCAGACGCGTGGAGAGCGCGCCGAAGGGGAGGTCGAGGTCTTGCTCGGGGTCGCGCAGGTCGCGCAGCTGCAGCGGCTCGAGCACCATCACCCCCGCGGTGTCCGGCCAGAGCAGCACCCACAGCCAGCTGCCCGCCACCTCGCCGGCGAACACGGCGGCGCCGTCAGATTCGACGAGCCACAGCGGCGCGTCGTGGCTGCCCACCCGCACGGTGGCGTGCGGCTGGCCCGCCGCGAAGCCGTCACCCGGGTCCGGCCCCGGCAGGCCGGCCAGACCAGCGCCGAGGCCAACGCCGGGCTCTTCGGCGACGATCACCAGGTCGGCGGGGCCGCCGAGCGGGTTCGGGCCGGACAGCGCGACAGCGAAGCCCCTGGCGCCGCTGCGCTCGTCCCCGGCTCCGGCGAAACCGCTGACCAGCCAGCCCTGGGGCAGCGGCCAGGGCAGCCAGACGGCGACCTTCGCGGTCTTCAGCAGGCTGGCCAGGCCGTCCCGCGTCGGCTGGCGAGCGGGCATCACGGGATCGATCTCCCCGTGCCGGTCACAGCGCCACGCACTCGACCAAGCCGTCGGCGCATGCGCTGGACTGCCGCAACGCGGGCACACCGCTCTCCCCACCACGCTAGGGGCGTATCTACCCTTAACGTCGTGACCACACACGTGATCGAATGCGTGGGCGCCGTCATCAAGGACGGGGCAGGACGGCTGCTGCTGATCAAGCGAGGCCACGAGCCTGGGAAGGGGCTGTGGTCGATACCCGGCGGGCGCATCGAGGCCGGCGAGTCGGACGCCGACGCGCTGGTCCGCGAGGTCCTCGAGGAGACCGGGCTCGTCGTGGCGGCCGGCCGCCTGGTCGGGCGGGTCCGGCGCCCGGCCGGCGCTGGCGCGGTCCTCGACATCCGCGACTACGCCGCGGAGGTGACCGGCGGGACGCTCGTGCCCGGGGACGACGCCGACGACGCGATGTGGGCGGCGGCCGGCTCCCTGGACAGCCTCCCGCTGACCGACGGGCTGCTCGCGACGCTGCGGTCGTGGGGCGTGGTGTTAGCCCTCGCCCTGGCCGGCCGCCGGGCTCGGGCGTGGCAGCCCCGCGGCCTCGCCCTTGGCGGCGATCATCAGCGCCATCTTGCGGGACGCCTCGTCGATCATCTCGCCGTCGAGCATGACCGCGCCGCGCCCGTCGGCCGACGTCGCCCGGTCATAGGCCTGCAGTATCCGCACCGCGCGCGCGTAATCGTCCGCGGGCGGGGTGAAGGCCTCGTTGACGACGTCCACCTGCGCCGGGTGCAGTACCCACTTGCCGTCGTAGCCGAGCGCGGCCACGCTGGCCGCCGCCCTGCGGAGCCCGTCGGTGTCCTGGATCCGCGCGTACGGCCCGTCGATCGCCTGCAGGCCGGCCGCGCGCGCCGCGACGAGGATCCGCAGCAGCGGGTAGTGGTGGGCGTCGAACGGGTAGCCTTCCGGCTGGCCGCCGACGGTCAGCGAGCGCATCCCGACGCTGGCCATGAAGTCCGCCGGGCCGAAGACCAGCGACACCAGCCGCGGGGATGCGGCGGCGATCGCCTCGGCGGCGGCCAGCCCGGCCGCGTCCTCGATCTGCGCCTCGATCCTTATCTGCCCGGCCGGGAGGCCCGCCGCCTGTTCGGCCTGGCCGAGCAGCACGTCCAGCCAGATGACCGCGGCGGGCGAGCTGACCTTGGGCAGGACGAGGGAATCGACGGCGCCCGGGGCGCCCTCCACCACGGCGATCACGTCCTGGTAAGCCCACGGGGTCGTCACCCCGTTCACCCGGACCGCGACCAGGCGGCCTTGCCAGCCGCCATCCCGTAGCGCCTGGACCGCCAGGCCGCGCGCGGACTCCTTGGCGCCGGGCGCGACCGAGTCCTCCAGGTCCAGCATCACCTCGTCGACGGCGAGGTCTCGTGCCCGGGCCAGGAACCGCTCGCTGCTGGCCGGCACCGACAGGCACGTCCTGCGCGCGCGGTACTCACTGCCCACCGCTGCACCCTACCGTTCCGCCATCATGCCGCGCCCGGCGCCGTCCTCGCGTCGCGCGGTACCCGTCCCGCCCGTATCGGCGGCTGCCCGCGGGATCGCGGCTCCCTGCGGTGTCGGTTCGCGAGGGGCGGCGCGGAAATCCGGGCACCTGACGGCAGACGGCTTCACGGCACGACGACAGCGCGTCCGTTGACCTGTCCGTGCTCGAGGCGCTCCAGGACATGGTTGATGTCATCCAGCTTGTGGGTTTCTGTTGCCGCGGTGAGCTTGCCCTGCTGCGCCAGGGCGATCACCTCGGCCAGGTCGTTGCGGCTGCCCCAGACGCTGGTGGTGACCGCGGCCTCCCCTGCCTGGGTGAAGAACCCCACCGGCACGCTGCCGCCGGCGAGCCCGACCAGCACCAGCAGCCCCTGCCGGGCCAGCGAGGCCAGGCCCAGCCTCATCGTGGCGTCGATGCCGACGAGGTCGAGCACCGCCGCCGGGCCCTCGCCGCCGCTGAGCTCGCGGATCTGCTCCAGCAAGCCGGGCGCGGATCCGGACCCGTCGAGGGCGTGATCGGCGCCCAGGCTCAGCGCGAGCTGCCGCCTGACCGGTGAGGTCTCCACCACGATCACGGTGGCGCTGGTCATCAGGCTGAGGTACTGGACGGCGTACTGGCCCAGGCCGCCAGCCCCGATGACCACGGCGGTGGTGCCCGCCCGCAGGTACGGCAGGGCCTTGCGCACTGCCCGGTACGAGCTAAGACCCGCATCCGTCAGGCCCGCCGCCTTCACGAG
>JASHXJ010000016.1 GCA_030043595.1 Trebonia sp. | reverse complement strand
GGTATCAGGGACCGCGAACGGCTATTACGACCCGTTCCGCGATGCCGGCCCGGCACGGCGGCTGGCCCTGACGCTGGCGCTGCTCGGCCTGGACGACCAGGAGGACGCGTCCGCCCGCGGGGTGCAAGGCTACCTGCGCGCGGTGTCCGGGCTGATCGACGCGGTGCCGGCCAACCCGGGAACCCCGGTTCTTGATGACATCGCGCACTTGCTCAACCCGCTGGCGCTGCAGGCGCGGTTCGGGATGGTGCCCGCGGCAAGCCCCCGCCGGCACGAGCTCGCGGACCTGGTCCGCGCATCCGTGCGCGCCGCTCAGGCGGACCCGCAGGCCCTGGCCACCGCCTCCCGTCAGCTGGCGGCCCTCCGGCGGTCGCCGGCCGGCGGCTGGCTGCGGGTGGGAACGGACGCCGGGAGCGGCGGGATCGACCTGGCGAGCGTGGTACGGGAGCGCTCGGCCGTGCTGTTCCGGCTCGACGCCCCTGCCCTGGCCCGGCTGGTGTGCACCGGCATCGTCGCCCTTGCCGAGGACGTGCGCAGGATCGGCGCCGACGGTGACGGGCTCGTCTGGCTGTATGGCTGCGACCGGCTGCCCGCCCGGTCGCTTGCCCGGCTCGTGGCCGGCGGCACGGCCGCCGGGCTGCCGGTGCTGCTCACCTCGACCTCGCCCGCCGCCGCCGACCTGGCCGGCCTGGTGAGCATGCTGCTGGTGCACCGGCTTGCCGACGCGACGGCGGCGGCCGGCGTGGCGGCCTACACCGGGACCAGGATGGCCGCGGCCAGGGCTGAGCAGACCCTGCTCACGCTCGGTCCCGCGCAGTTCGTGCTGGCGGGCCGCGAGCCGGCGGGCAGGCCCAGGCCCGGGCAGCTCGTGCAGGCCGTGCCCGCCCGGCTGCCATCGGGAGGCGAGCTATGACCCCGCCGCCAGGGCTGCCCCGGCGTCCGGCGGACCGGCTCTACCTCGGCTGGCAGTACGTGACTTTGCACCCGGACCCGGGCCCGCCGCCGCGGCGGCCTGTGCCGCCGGAACGAGAGCAGCTGTCGGCGGCGTGGCTGGAGGCACAGCGCCGGGAGGAGCATACGATTAGTCGGCCGCTGCGGCTGGCGTGCGCCGCGGCTGCGGTCGCGACGCTCGGGCTGGTGGTCTCGATCATCGGCGGCTGGCTGCCCGCGATAGTCGCCGCTCCCGCCATCGCCGCGTGCGTGATCGGCGGCGGGCTAAGCGGATACGCGATCTGGCAGGGGCAGCGCGCACTCGGCGCGGCGATCGTGGCGGAGCGGCTGCGCGTCGAGCGGTTCCGCGCCGATCAGGACAGCCATCTGTTCGCCCGGCAGGCCGAACACGCGCTGCAGGTTACCGAGTGGCAGCGGCGGCGGTTCGCCCACGACAGCCAGAAGCGCTGGTACGCGGTGTCGCTCCCGGCGGGGATCGACCGGGTCGATGTCGCCGGCGGCACGCTGTCCGGCTGGTCGGCGCTGGTGACCATGACCGGCGCCCATCAGCTGGCCAGCGGCGGTGAGGTGACCGTGCTTGACCTGTCCGGCGGTACTGTCGCGGCTGACCTGATCGCGGTCGCCGGCGCCTGCGGCATCGAGCCGGCTGTCTGGGTGCTGCCGCACGACCTGCCCAGGCTGGACCTGGCGGCTGCCCTTGACACAGAAGAGCTGGCCGACGTGCTGGCGCTGGCGGTCAGCGTGGCCGAGGACCGTGAGGCAGCCGCCCCCCTCTCGGTCGACAGCTCGATCCTCGCCCGGGTCATGGGCGTCCTTGATCGCGGCGGCGGCGTTTCGCTGGCCAGGCTCGCGGCGGCGCTGCGTGTCCTGGCCCAGGTCGGTGACCCGCGAGCTCCGGTGACGGCGGGCTTGCTCACCGAGCAGGAGGCCGGCCAGGTGAGCACGCTCTTCGGCCAGGGTGCGACGGACCGGGTCGTCCTGGAACGGGCACTGGGGATCGAGTCGCAGCTGCGCAAGCTCGCCGCGACGGGCAGCGATCCGGTCCCGCTGCCGCGCAGCAGGCTGCGCGTGGTGGCGCTCGACAAGCGGGTTGGCGTGCTGTCGGCGAAGATTCTCGGCAGCTTCGTGGTCAGCGCCCTGACGCACCTGCTCGCGCAGGCACCGCCCGGGCGGCCGTGGCAGCACACGCTTTTCCTGCTCGGCGCCGAGCGGCTGCGCGACGACGTGCTCGACCGGCTCACCGACGCCAGCGAGAACGCCCGGTCCGGGCTGGTGCTCGGCTACCGCTCGATCCCGCCGCAGGTACGCAAGCGGATCGGCAGGGGAAACGCGGCGGTGGCCTTCATGCGGCTGGGCAACGCGGAGGACGCGAAGGCAGCGAGCGAGCAGATCGGGAGCGAGCATCGCTTCGTGCTCTCCCAGCTCACTGAGACCGTCGGGACCTCGGTGACAGACACGACCGGGGTCTCTTACACGAGCACGGTCGGCGGCTCGGTTTCCGTGACCGCGTCGAGTTCGGACAGCGAGTCCGTATCGCGGGGCAGCGGGCACGCTCGTTCGGCGCACAGCAGCTTCCTGCCGTTCGGCGGCGCGAGCTCGTCCCGCTCCGGGGAGACCGGCACGTCCCGCGGGACCAGCGAATCCGCGTCCTTCACCGAGGGAATCAGCACCAGCACGGCGTGGGGCGCGTCCACCTCGCTGGCGGCCGGAGACAGCCAGTCGCTGGCGCAGTCCCTGCAGCGCTCGCGGGAGTTCCTCGTCGAGGCCAGGGAACTGCAGCAGCTGCCGCCGACCGCGATGATCGTGAGCTACGCGACGGCGGCAGGCCGGCAGGCCTTCCTGGCCGACGCCAACCCGGCGATCGGCAGCCTGGCGGCCGCTACGATGACCCCGCTGGCGGAGGCGGGCAGGTTCCGCGCCACCGCTCCGGCCGGGGCCGCCCAGCCGGCACCAGGCAGCGGTGCCCCGGCGCGGGGCGGCGGCCAGCAGGGCGAGCCGGGCCTGGCGCAGCCCAACCTCGGGCCGCCGTCGGCGCGGCTGGACTGGCGCAAGCGCTGAGACTGCTCGCCGCGGTCCTGAAATGTCCGGTGACCGGATAGCATCGGCCGCGATGGACGTGAAACCCCCCCGTTCCAGGCTCCCGATGCGTGCCAGGCTCGCGACCACAGTGGGCAGCGCTGCCGCCACCGTCTCCCGCCTCGCCGGCAAGGGCGACGGCTCGGTCATCGGCGGGATCATCGGGCTGCGCCTGCAGCCCGATCTGCTGTCGCTGCTCGCCGCGGGCCGCCGCGTCGTGCTCGTCACCGGAACCAACGGCAAGACGACGACCACCCGGCTGATCACGGCGGCGCTCGGCGCGCTCGGCCAGGAGATCGCGTCGAACATCTACGGCGCGAACATGGAGGCCGGCCTGGCCTCGGCGCTGAGCCGCGCCCCGCATGCGACGCTCGCGGTCCTCGAGACGGACGAGAAGTACATCCCGGCCATGGTCAAGGCAACCAGTCCGCGGGTGGTCGTGCTGCTGAACCTGAGCCGCGACCAGATGGACCGCGCGGCAGAGATCTGGCTGCTCGCCCGCCGCTGGCGGGAGGCGCTCGCCGACGCGCCCGGCTGCCGTGTCGTGGCCAACGCCGACGACCCGCTCGTGGCGTGGGCCGCGGGCGCGGCCCGCCAGGTCACCTGGGTTGCCGCCGGGCAGCGCTGGCGGGATGACTCGTGGTGCTGCCCGCACTGCGGCGCCCACCTGGAGCGGGACGGCGACGACTGGTCGTGCCGCGAGTGCGCCAACCGGCGGCCGCCTGTCAGCTGGGTGCTGACCGGCGACCAGGTGATCGACCCCACAGGGCGGGAACGCCCGCTCGAGCTCGCGCTGCCCGGCCGGGCCAACCGGGCCAACGCCGTGGTGGCGCTCGCGGTCGCCGACGTGTTCGGCGTGAACATCACCCGCGCGCTGCGCGAACTGCGTGCCGTCACGTCGGTCGCGGGCCGCTATACGCAGGTAACCAGGCGTGGCTGCGACATCCGGCTGCTGCTGGCGAAGAACCCGGCCGGCTGGCTTGAGGCGCTCGACGTGCTCGCCCCGCCGCCGGTGCCGGTGCTGCTTTCCGTGAACGCACAGGGACCCGATGGCAGGGACACCTCCTGGCTCTGGGACGTCGACTACCGCCGCCTGCGCGACCGGGCCGTGCTGGTCGGCGGCGAGCGCAGGCTCGACCTCGCGGTCAGACTCGAGGCCGACGAGGTCCCGTTCCGGCTGGTGAACGACATCGATGAGGCGGTGGACCTGGCCGGGGCCGCGTCGGCGAACCTCGAGGTGCTGGCGAACTACACCGCGTTCCAGCAGTACCGGGCGGTCCTCGGGAGGGCACTATGAGGTCGCTGCGGCTCGTCTGGATCTACCCTGACCTGCTCAGCACATACGGGGATCGCGGGAACGCGCTCGTGCTCGAGCGCCGTGCCCGGCTGCGCGGGGTACCGGTGCAGGTCCTCGAAGTGAACTCTGACCAGCCGGTTCCCCGGGATGGCCACATCTACCTGATGGGCGGCGGCGAGGACTTGCCGCAGACGCTCGCTACCCGCAGGCTGCAGGCGGACGGCGGGCTGCACGAGGCGGTGCGCAAGGGGGCGGTGCTGTTCGCCGTTTGCGCCGGCTACCAGATGCTCGGCGTGGAGTTCGGCGGCGCGGAGGATCAGCCCGTCGCCGGGCTCGGCCTGCTCGACATCCGCAGCGGCCGCGGCGAGCGGCGCGCGGTCGGCGAGATCGTCGCCGACGTCGACCCGGCGCTGCAGGTACCCAGGCTCACCGGGTTCGAGAACCACCAGGGCGTCACCGAGCGCGGCCCCCGGGCCCGCCCGCTGGCCCGCACCGTGCTGGGAACAGGCAACGGCGACGGCACCGAGGGCACGTACGCGGGCCGGGTGCTCGGCACCTACCTGCACGGTCCGGCGCTCGTCCGCAACCCAGGGCTGGCCGACCTGCTGCTCAGCTGGGCGCTGGGCCCGCTCCCGCCGCTGCCCGCGGAGGCCGAGGAACTGTCGCAGCGCCTGCGCGACGAGCGGCTGGCCGCGGCCGCCGCCCAGCAGCCGTCATGATCAGTACACGAGAGCACGGGTGTCGTCGGACATGACCTCGGCGACGAACGTCGCGGCGCCCGCGATCCGGATTCCGGTGATCACGTCGTCGGGCGCTATGTCCCTGCGGGCGGCGCACTGGCTGCAGACTGTTACCGCGCCGAGCGCGAGCACGGAGGTAAGCAGGTCCTCCAGCGGTGCCGCGTGCGGCAGCGAGAAATCGGACGCCCGGCCGGGCACCGCGAACCAGGCGGCCTCGCCGGTAAGCCAGAGCGAGACGCTCACGCCGCTGGCCACGGCGGAGGCCGCAACGGTGAAGCCCTGGTTGCAGCGCTCCGGTTCGTCCTTGCCAGCCGTGACCTTGACCACGAGATTCCGTGCCACGTCTGAACTCTAACTCCTGCGGCGTGCCGCGCGGCGCGAGCCGGGCGCCGCGGGCTAGGCTCGCATGCTGTGCACGGAATGCTCAGCGCGGCGATCATGATCCTCGCTTACGCCGCGGTCGCCATCGCCGCCGGGTACACGGCGGTCAAGGTGATCCGCGGAGGACCGCATGAGCCACGATGAGCCGGCCGAACATCCGGCCATCGCCCCGCTGAGCTTCCTGCTCGGCCGGTGGGAGGGCGCCGGCAAGGGCGACTACCCGACGATCGAGGCCTTCGACTTCATCCAGCAGCTGACGTTCACCCACGTCGGCAAGCCCTACCTGATCTACGCAAGCCGGTCCTGGCGCCTGGAGCGGGACGAGGACGGCGTGCCGGTGAAGGGCGGGCCGCTCGCGGTCGAGACGGGCTTCTGGCGCCCGCAGCCGGACAACCGCGTCGAGGTGCTGCTCGCGCACCCGACCGGGATAACCGAGATCTACCTGGGCGAGGTAACGGGAACCAAGATCGAGATGGCCACCGACGCGGTGGTCCGCACCGAGTCCGCGAAGTCGGTGACCGCGGGCCATCGGCTGTACGGTCTCGTCGACAGCCTGCGCCGGCCCGGGGAGAAGGATCTCGCCTACGCCTACGACATGGCGGCCATGGGCCAGCCGCTGCAGCCGCACCTATGGGCGGCGCACCTGGAATGGGTCTGGACCGAATAGCGTCAGCGGCACGACCAGCGGAGAAAAGGCAAACCCGGGCGACTCGCGCTCACGCGGGAGCGGAGAAAAGGCAAACCCCCGGGCGACTCGCGCTTGCGCGGGACCGGCTGGACAAGGCCGGTCAGCCCGGGGGTCCGGTGTATGCCTGGATTAGCCCGCCGCCGCCCCGCAGGGCCGGGACCCGTTACCAGGTCCCTCGGCGGGACGGGCGGCTAGCCGACAGCCACCTCGCAAGTCCGATAACTATGCATACTTCGGACCACCTCCTTTCCGCGTACCTCGCACGCTACGCGGGGTCCCCTCGGTCGCGCAAGAGGGTTTCCAGGCGGCGGGAGCGTGCTCGGCGCCGCACCGCACGCACTGGCCCTTTCCCCGTCCGTCACGCCAGCCCCTCCTGCTTGCTTTGCAAGTCGGCCGGTGCCAGGGGGCCGTCTCACATGCCGGGACGGCGCTACGCGCATAGGACCCGAGAGGCATGTTTCTCGCGGCATTTTGTCCCAGTTTGTCCTGCCGTTCGGGTCCTATGTCGTTCCGGGCACGCAGGAGTGCCCGATATGGGTGGTTTGTGGCGAGGCCAGGGCCCGCCTCGGGGGACCCTGGCTGTTCGGGTACCCGCACTAGACTCGACCACATGGAGCAAGACCTGCGGCGCGCCTGGGACGAGGAGCTGCGGTCCCGTGGCTACCGGGTGACCCCGCAGCGGCAGCTCGTGCTCGAGGCTGTCGCCAAACTCCACCACGCGACACCGGAAGAGATCGCGGCGAGCGTCCAGGAGACGGCCAGCGGCGTCAACATCTCGACGATTTACCGCACACTCGACCTCCTTGACAACCTCGGCCTGATCAGGCATACGCACCTGAACCACGGCGCGCCCATCTACCACCTGGCCTCCGACGCGGACCACGTGCACCTGGTCTGCCAGGACTGCGGCCGGGTGCTTCAGGTCAGCCCCGAAGTCATCCGGCCGCTGATCACGGCGCTCGACGAGGGGCAGGGGTTCGAGACCGACGTGGCGCACCTGACGGTGTTCGGGCGCTGCCTGGAGTGCAGGGGAAGGACCGATGCTTGACATACCTGGCGCCGTCGAGGCGGACTGGCCGGACGAAGGCGTCGCCGCGCACTACGGCGACCCGATGGGCGAGCAGCGCGCGATGGCGGCCGGCCGGGTGCTCGTCGACCGCTCCAACCGCGGCGTCGTCACGATAACCGGCCCTGACCGGCTGACCTGGCTGCACAGCCTGACCAGCCAGCACCTCGAGCGGCTGGCACCGGGCACGACGGCGCAGGCGCTCATCCTGAGCCCGCAAGGGCACCTGGAGCACCTGCTCACGCTCGTCGACGACGGCACCACGGTCTGGGCGCACGTCGAGCCGGGCACCGCCCGCGAGCTGGTCGCCTATCTGGACTCGATGCGGTTCATGCTCCGCGTCGAGGTCACCGACGTATCGACGGAATTCGCCGTGCAATCGCTCGTGGGCCCGCTAGGCGAGGACTGGCGTGTCAGCAGGTCATGGGACGGGGAGTCCTTCCACTGGGGCGCGGCTGGTGGGGTAAGCAGAGTCACCACGGGACCGTTCGGTATCGATGTGATCGTCTCGCGGGCCGCGGTCGGACAGCTCGGTCCGGCGCTCGCCGGGATGTGGGCCTTCGAGGCGGCGCGGATCGCGGGCCGGGTGGCGCGGCCGGGGCTGGACACCGACCATAAGACGCTGCCGCACGAGGTGGGCCTGATCGAAGACGCCGTGCACCTGAACAAGGGGTGCTATCGCGGCCAGGAGACCGTCGCCCGCATCCAGAACCTCGGCCACCCGCCGCGCCGGCTTGTCTTCCTGCACCTTGATGGCAGCGCGGACCGGCTGCCGGCGCACGGGTCGCCCATCGCGCTGCCGGACGGGACCGTGGTGGGGTTCACCGGATCGGCAGCGCGCCACTTCGAGCTGGGGCCGATCGGGCTGGGGCTGATCAAGCGCACGGTGCCCGTGACCGCTACGCTGCTCGCGGACGGTGTCGCCGCCGCGCAGGAGGTGATCGTCTCGCCGGACGCGGGCGCGAACGTGCGGGTCACGCTGCGGCGCGACGCCGTCCCGCCGCCGCCGGCCGGCCGCAAGCTGCTGTAACGGTCTGTTCTGGGGAGGTCGTAGTGCTGCGCCGGGTGCTGCTGGCGGCTGCCGCCAGCGAGCGGGTCCGCGGGCTGGTCACGGCTACGCCGGCCACCCGTGCCGTCGTCGACAGGTACGTCGCGGGGGAGAGCATCGGCGACGCGGTGCGCGTGGCCAGGTCGCTGCGCGACGCGGGGCTGCTCGTGACGCTCGACTACCTGGGCGAGGACACGACGGATTCGCTGCGCGCGTCCACGGTGGCCACCCAGTACGTGCAGCTGCTCGGCAAGCTGGCCGCGGAAGGGCTGACCGAAGGCGGCGCCGTGGAAGTGTCGGTGAAGCCGACCGCCGTCGGGCTGCTGCTCGGGTCCGCCGCGGGCGGTGAGCGGGCCGGCAGCAGCGGGGGCGCCGGCGAGGTCAGCCCGCTCGGGGAGCGGACCGCGGCCGGGCACATC
The DNA here is from genome assembly GCA_030043595.1 of Trebonia sp. Classification (GTDB taxonomy): domain Bacteria; phylum Actinomycetota; class Actinomycetes; order Streptosporangiales; family Streptosporangiaceae; genus Trebonia. The sequence continues at coordinate 96 of JASHXJ010000016.1, read as the reverse complement.
GAGCAGATCGCGGTCGCCGCCGGCGACGCCGGCACGACCGTGACGCTGGACGCGGAGGACCACCGGACGACCGACGCCGCGCTGCGGATCGCGGCC
>JASHXJ010000117.1 GCA_030043595.1 Trebonia sp. | reverse complement strand
GCTTCGGCATGGTCCCGCCCGGCCCTGACGCCGCTCCCGCGGCGGGCGAGAGGAGGGTGCTGGCGGAGAGGACGCGGGGAAAGCCGCGGGTTGCCGGGGAGGCAGTGGCCAGTGCTGCGGTGAGCGAAGCGCCCAGGGCGACGGTGGCTACGGAAGCCGCGCAGGCGGCCGCGCGTGAGGCGGCCGCCCGGCGCCGGGGGGCCTTCGAGGATGCCGAACGGGCGGCAGCGTCTGCCACGGCGGCCGCGACCGACGCGGTGGCCGCGGAAGACCGGCTGGAGGCGGAAGTCCGCGACCTCGAGGGACGGCTCACCCGGGCACGGGCCGAACTGGCGGACGCCCGGCTGCGGGCTCGCCGGGCGGAAGCCGCCGAGCGCCGGGCCCGGCAGGCGCTGGACCGCCTGCCGTCACCGGAGTAACACCTGTCGAGGCCGGGCACACGGCTGAGTGACCGGCCACCGTCACAGCGGCCGGGGCCGCGGCGTTAAGGGTGAGCTGTGATGACGCCGTTGGCTTTGAGGAAGGCGGTGTTGCGCTCGTCTAGGGCGGCGTAGGCGGCGTTCTCGGCGGCCGCGTAGTCTACCGGGGCCGTCTGCCGGGCCGACATGTCGGTTTCCGTGCGGTAGACGACCGTGGCGTTACCCTCCAGGACCGGGAACCAGCCGCCACCGCGGACCAGGATCGTCGCGGCGGCGACGCCGCCCGCGTTCCGGACCACGAGGCGCTGTCCGGGGTCGAGCCCGGTCACCCGCGAGTACGCGGCCCGGGACGCGACGACGCCTGAGCCGCAGGACGGGGTGAGGCCCGCGCCCCGCTCGAAGGTGCGGACGAAGACTTCCGGGGTGTCTGTGCCGGGAATGAGCGGGAGCAGGAACGAGACGTTGGCCCCATCGGGGAAGACCTCGGCGGCGTGCTTGCCCGCCGCGATCAGGTCCGGCTCGGAGTAACCGGCCACGATGGCGACCACGTGCGGGTTCGGCACGGTCACCGCGGTGAAGTCCGCGAACGGCGCGGGCGGCGGCGCGGCGAACCGCACCTGCGGGAGCTCGACAACCACCTGGCGGACGCCCTCGGGCGTCGGCGGGCAGCGGCGGACCGCGTACGAGCGATCGCCGCTCTCGATCACCTCGGCTTCGGTGCCGCGCAGGTCGAGGATCAGCCTGCCCAGGCCCCGCATGCCGTTGCCGCAGAACTCGGCCGATGAGCCGTCCGGGTTGAAGAACCACGCCCGCGGCACCGCGGTGCTCGCGTCGAAGAGGTAGATGCCGTCGCTGCCGCCGGTCCACGCGTCCCGGTCGCAGACGCGGCGGACGAACGCGCGCAGGCCGGCATCCGACGCCCACGCCGACGGCGCCGCGTCGGCGGCGAAGATCTCGTTCAGTGACCCGTGGGTCTTTACCAGGCGCATCGCAAGCGAGTCTAGCCGGGAGAGGAGGCTGGGATCGTTCGGGATAAAGGGGGGCGTGCGGCACTCACATGCCGAAAGCGGGGTACGTCGAGAAGCGGGCGCCTGCCGCGAAGTTACGGACGGCCACCCGGGCGCGGTCGATCATGTTCGCGGGCAGCTCGGACAGCGGGAACCAGCCGAGATCGCTGTAGCTCTTCGCCGCCGCCCCGGCAGCGCCCTCCCAGCCGTCGGCGGTGAGGAAGAACGCCATCCGCCCGGCCCCGGACACGTCGTGCATGACGTGCGCGAGCGAAACGCGGGACGGGTCGAGCGCGATCCCGATCTGCGCCGCCGCCACGCGGACCGCGGCCTCCACGAGCGTCTCGCGCTCGGCCAGGCGGCCGGACGGCGGCTCGTACGCCCCGTCGCCGTACCCGGTGTTCGCGCGTCTTCCCAGCAGCACGTCGCCGTCGCGGAGCAGCAGCAGGTGGACGTCGACGATCAACTGGAAATGCCGGCTGTGCCTGGCCGCGTCGGCGGCCACCGGCTGCGTGAGGGCTTTGGTCATGGCTGGATGTCCTGCTCGGTTCGCCATCAATTTCCCCGGGAGTCCGGACCGCGGATTCCGCCGTCCTGGGACAGGTAACGTACTCCTGACACCCTGTGGATCGCCATGTGCACAAGCAGTGCACAAGCCTGCGATGGCTGTGGATGTCCGCCTGGTTAGGAGACTGCCTGCTGTGGACTTCTCTCGCCGTCAGCCCTGGCGGCCTTGGCCTGCGCACTGTGGAGGCCCGGGCGCGGCTGTGGACGACGGCGGCGGAAAAGAATTCTCGCCAGCTCCGTCAGGCGCCGTCGCCGCGCTGGCGGATCGCCCTCAGTTCGTCGTGCATCCGGTGGACGACCATGAAGAGCTCGAGGACCACCCGGTAGGCGCCGAGCGTCAGCAGCACGAAGATCGGGTCGACGACGAACAGCGTGACGAACCCGCCCGCCGCGCCGCCGTACTTGAAGCCGAGGCGGAGGAAGATCAGCGCCCACAGCGCTATCCAGATCGTGATGAGGACGTACAGCACCTTGATGATCTTCGGCGTCACGAAGGAGGTGAAGCTGAAGTCGAAGAGCGCGCCGAAGAACCCCTTGCCGTCGCTTCTCGGTCTCGCGGGCCTGCCCTGGGACACGCCCGCGGGCGACTGCCATTGCGGCGCCTGGGACTGCCCCTGCGGTCGCGGATAGCCCTGGTCCTGGTCGGGGTAGCCCTGGTCCTGGGCGCCGTAGGACGGCCCCGGATAGCTTTGCGCGGGCTGTGAGTAGGCCTGTGCGTAGCCCTGCGCACCAGGCTGCGGGTACGACGTGTACGTGTCCTGCTTCTCGGTGGGCGGCGCGGGGAACGCCTGCCAGGGAGGCTCTTGTGGCTGACCGGCCAACGTCTTCTCCGTGGGGGGTTTGATTCAGCGGGGGTAAGCGGACGGGCATCTGGTTTGCTCCGTTATCCTGCCACACTCGGCAGCAGGGCCGTCGGATCGCGATGAGATCGCGGGGCGCGGACAGTCATAGCGGTGAATACTGACTCGGGATGATGGAACACCGGTTCGATATCAGGTTATCATAGAACAGGGGTTCGAAGTCCAGAAGGGCTGACTCGGGATGGTGACACTATGACGCACGTACGGGTGCTCGCGGGGACGCGCAAGGGCGCGTTCGTGCTGACCTCGGACGGCAAGCGCGACAAGTGGTCCGTGAGCGGGCCGCACTTCGGCGGGTGGGAGGTGTACCACATGAAGGGCTCTCCCGCCGACCCGGGCCGGCTGTACGCGTCGCAGAACACCGGGTGGTTCGGCCAGCTGATGCAGCGCTCCGACGACGGCGGCGCGAGCTGGCACCCGGTCGGGAACGACTTCAGCTACGCCGGCGACCCCGGCACGCACTTGTGGTACGACGGCACACCGCGGCCGTGGGAGTTCAAGCGGATCTGGC
>JASHXJ010000116.1 GCA_030043595.1 Trebonia sp. | reverse complement strand
CTCCTGGCACACCGCCGACCTCGACGCCGGGCTGCCCGCCCGCGGGCTCAATGGCGAGGCCTACCGCGGGCACGTCTTCTGGGACGAGATGTACGCGTTCCCGTTCATGAACTTCCGGCTGCCCGAGGTCTCGCGCGGGCTGCTCATGTATCGCTACCGGCGGATCGGGGAGGCACGGGCGGCGGCCCTGGAGGCGGGGCTGCGGGGCGCGATGTTCCCGTGGCAGAGCGGGAGCGAAGGCATCGAGGAGACCCAGCGCGTCCACCTGAACCCGCTCTCCGGCCGCTGGGAGCCTGATCTCAGCCACAACCAGCGCCACGTCAACGCCGCGATCTTCTTCAACATCTGGAACTACTTCCAGGTCACCGACGACCACGCGTTCGTCGAACGCTATGGCGCGGAGATGATGCTCGAGATCGCGCGATTCTGGGCGTCCATCGCTCATTTCAACCCCGAGCGGGAGCGCTACGAGATCGGCGGCGTGATGGGCCCCGACGAGTTTCACGAGAAGTACCCGGGCGCCCGGGAGGGCGGGCTGCGGAACAACGCCTATACCAACGTCATGGTCGCGTGGCTGTGCGACATCGCCGGCAGGCTGCTGTCGCTGCTGCCGGCCAGCAGCGCCGAAGGACTGCGCGCCCGGCTCGGTATCGGTGACGACGAGCTGGAGCTGTGGCAGGACATGAGCCGCCGGATGTTCGTCCCGTTCCACGGCGATGGCATCATCAGCCAGTTCGAGGGTTATGCGGAGCTCGAAGAACTGGACTGGGACACCTACCGCGAAAAGTACGGGAACATCCAGCGGCTCGACCGGATCCTGCGTGCGGAGGGCGACGACCCCAACCGCTACAAGATCGCCAAGCAGGCCGACACGGTGATGCTCTTCTTCCTGTTCTCGGACGGGGAACTGCGCCAGATCTTCGAGCGGCTCGGGTATGACTACGGTCCCGGCACGGCCACGCGGAACGTCGACTACTACGACCGGCGCACGTCGCACGGGTCGACGCTGAGCTTTGTCACTCACGCGGGAGTCCTCGCCGCCCTCGACCCGGAGAGCTCATGGGACCGGTTCCTCGTCGCGCTGCGCAGCGATGTCGATGACATCCAGGGCGGCACGACGAAGGAAGGGATCCACCTGGGTGTCATGGCCGGGACACTCGACGTCGTGCAGCGGTACTACGCGGGCACCCATGTCCGCGACGGCGTCCTGTACTTCGAACCTCTCCTCCCCGGCGGCCTGGGCAGCCTGTCATTCCCGATGCAGTTCCGGGAGGCCCCGATCCTGGTCACGCTCAGCCCCGACCGTCTCACGCTGGAAGTCCAGCGCGAGGGCGCGAGCCACGAGATAAGCGCTGGAATCCCTGGCGACGTCCGCGAACTGCGCGCGGGGGACCGGGCCGTGTTCAGGCTCAGCCGGGACGCTTCCGCTACCGCGCGGGAGCCGCTAGGCCCAGGTCGTTAGCCACGCGGGTGCCGAGGTCGTGGTCGACGTTGGCCCAGTAGTCGTTGACCGCGCGCTCCTGGATGAAGCGCTCCACCCCCTGGCTCAGGTGCCAGACGATGTTGCCGGCCAGGTGGTCCCGGTCGGCCGGCGTCATCACCTGGCGGTAGAGCGTGCCGGCCTGGACGAAGTCATCGTCGTCCTTGTGCGCCTCGTACGCCGTGCGCGCGATCTCGGCGCCTTCGACAAACCAGCCGGCATCGTGGTAGCGATGCTGATCGGCCTTGGGCCCGCCGTAGCTGTTGGGTGCGTAGACGGGCTGGCTCCCGCTGTGGTGGTAACGCATCGGGCCGTCCTTGTTGTAGTTGTGCACCGCGCTGGCCGGCCGGTTCACCGGGAGCTGGTCGTAGTTGGGACCGATGCGGTAGCGAGCCGAGTCGCCGTAGGCGAACATCCGTCCTAGCACCATCCGGTCCGGGCTGGGCCCGATGCCAGGAACCATGTTCGATACCTCGAACGCGACCTGCGTGACCTCGGCGAAGAAGTTCTCCGGGTTGCGGTCGAGCACCATCCGGCCAACCGGGATGGGCGGGTAGTCGCGCTGCGGCCAGACCTTGGTTATGTCGAAGGGGTTGAAGCGATAGCCGGCGGCGTCCTCGAACGGCATGATCTGCATCTCCAGCCGCCAGGACGGGTAGTCCTTCCTGGCGACCGCCTCCCACAGGTCACGCCGGTGGCAGTCGAGGTCTTCGGCGCGGATTGCCCTGGATTCGGCGTCCGTCATGTTCTGGATGCCCTGCTCGGTCTTGAAGTGGTACTTGACCCAGAACTTCTGACCCGCCGCGTTCTCCCACAGGTACGTGCTGCTGGCGTACCCGTTCATGTGCCGCCAGGTGCGAGGGGTACCCCGGTCGCTCATCAGCATGGTCACCTGGTGGGCCGACTCGGGGGAGAGGGTCCAGAAGTCCCACTGCATGTTGTTGCTGCGCATGCCGGTGTCGGGCATCCGCTCCTGGGAGTGGATGAAGTCAGGGAACTTCATCGGGTCGCGTACGAAGAAGACCGGCGTGTTGTTGCCGACGATGTCGTAGTTGCCTTCTTCGGTGTAGAACTTGACGGCGAAGCCCCGCACGTCACGGTCCGTGTCCGGAGCGCCTTCCTCGGCCGCGACGACCGAGAATCGCACGAACAGCGGTGTGCGCTTACCCACCTGACTGAGGAAGGCGGCCTTGGTCCACTGGCTGACGTCCGCGGTCACCTCGAAATAACCGAAGGCGCCGCCGCCCTTGACGTGGTACACGCGATCGGGCACCCGCTCGCGCACAAAGTGCGCCAGCTTCTCGTTCAGGTAGAAGTCGTGCAGCAGCACCGGACCGGTCTGGCCGACGGTCAGTGCGTGCTCATCGCTGGGCACAGGGATGCCGGAATCCGTGGTCGTGTTGGGTGGCTGGTCAGTCATTGTCCGCCTCGATTCTTGCGCCGACCTGGTGGCACGCGCTCGGACTCGCCGCGGTGGCCTGCATGCTTCACCGCGCAGGTCGCTGACCCGTCATCGGGGACGGCCGCTGCGCGGAGCCATCACCTCCGCAAGGCCAGGACCATCGAATTCAGTTGCGCTAATGCGAGCTGTGCGTGTGGTTCGTCTCGCAGCGCGCCGACGGCAGTGCAATCCCTCTGCGATCCTTCTGCCTGCCGGGTCCCCCGGTGCTCGTGTACCCAGGACGCCGGTTGATCACACCGGCGCAGCCCGCCCGGCACCACCGTGCCCCCGCCGCCCGGCCCCCGGCCGCGCGGCCGGGCCGGTAGTACGCGGGCTCAGGCGCGGCCGCTGGCCGCCCAGGCGACCGCGGTGACGTCGACAGGGCCGGCGGGGAGCAGGCGGCGGCACTGCTCGCGGAGCGCGGCCCGGCGACCGGCAGTCAGCGATGCCACGTAGACGCCGGCCGGGCCGACACCGAGAGTGAACGGCTGCCACCAGCGGTCGAAGCTGGCGTGGCGGATGCGGACGGTCAGCGTGCTGGCCGACGTCCGGTCCAGCCCGGCCTGACTGAACAGGCTGGCCAGCTGGCCTTCGCGGACCCCGGCAAGACCGGACTCGTCACTGGCGGCCGGATCCAGCTCGCGTACCGCGGACCAGAACGCGGCCAGCGGCCCACGGCCGCCGGCGTGATCCCAC
>JASHXJ010000115.1 GCA_030043595.1 Trebonia sp. | reverse complement strand
GAAGAGCAGTACGGCGCGGTGGAACTCGCTGACCTGAACCAGGGCGCCACGCAGAGCTTCCCCATCCTGGGCTACGTGGCCACGAAGGCCTGGGTGGAGCAGCATCCCAACACGCTGAAGGCGTTCCTCACCGCGCTGGAAGAGGGCCAGGAGATCGCCGACACCAGCAGGTCCGCTGTCGAGCAGGCGATGGAGTCACTGAACGGGCCGCAGAACGGCCAGGTACCGCCGATCGTCGCCGCTGTCATGGCGCTGAACGTCTACCCGATCGGCATCGACCAGGTCCGGCTGCAGCGGGTCCCCGACGTGATGCTCCAGTTCGGGCTGCTGCACTCCCCGTTCGACATCGGCCAGATGCTCGGCCCGCTGCCGTAACGCCGTAACGCCGTAACGCCGTAACGCCGTCACCCCGTCACGCATAACGCCGGCGGCTCCGGCAGGCCCTCGTCCCCCACGACGGCTGAGGCGGGCGGGTCAGCCGAGGCCAACTGGGCGGGCGAGGCAGCCGGGGCAGCCGGCGTGGACGGCGCCGGAGCCCGGTACCGCCGGAACGCCGGCAGCGCCGCTGCGATCGCCACCGCCCCGGCCACGGTCAGGATGCCGCCGCTCAGCGCGCTGATCACCGGTGTCGTCAGCGACCCGAGCGCGCCCGCTTCCAGCGACCCGAGCTGCCCGCCGCCCGCCGCTACCACGAAGTCGGCCGCTGTCACCCGGCCGCGGAGTTCCTCCGGCGTCACCGTCTGCACGATGATCCCGCGCAGCACCACGGTGAACGTGTCCGCGGCGCCCGCCACCGCCAGCGACAGCAGGGTCAGCCATAGGGAGGGCGCCACCGCGAAGACCGCGAACCCGGCCCCCCACACGCTGACCGCGACCAGCATTGCCAGTCCCTGCCGGGACACGCGTATCACCGGCCTGGACAGTACCGCGCTGACCAGGCCGCCGACGCCGATCGCGGTGGTGAACAGCCCGAGCGTCCGCGGGTCACCCCCGAATCGCTGCGCGTTGATCGCCGGGAACAGCGAGATCGGCAGGCCGAAGAACGTCGCGTTCACGTCGGCGAGGAACGCGCCTGCCACCACGGGGGTGCGCCGGATGAACGCCATGCCCGCGACGACCGCCGACAGCCGCGGCTGGGACGACGTTCCCGCGGCCCGCATCGGCGGTAGCCGCCCGACCCCGTACAGGGACGCGGTGAAGCTGACCGTGTCGATGAGGTAGCAGCCGCCGAACCCCAGGTGCGGGGCGGCCACCACGACCCCCGCCAGGGCCGGGCCCACGGTCAGCGTGATCGGGAGGGCCAGCCGCTGCAGCGCCAGCCCGGCGGCCAGCTGGCCGGGTGGCAGCAGCGCCGGGATGAGCGCCCGGCGGGCAGGCGCGCTGACCGAGCCGATCGCCGACTGAACGATGACCAGCACGTACAACAGCCAGACCCAGTTCAGCCGAAGATAGGCCTGCACCGCGAACGCCGCGGACACGACCATAAGGGCGCAGGTACAGGCCAGGACGAGCGCACGCCGGTCGACGGAGTCGATCACCGCCCCGCCGAGCAGCCCGACGACAATCAGCGGCACCAGGATCGCGAGCCCGATCAGGCCCACGGCGGCAGGCGACCGTGTGATGTCGTACACCTGCAGCGTCACGGCGAAGCTCGCCATCGCGCCGCCGGCCGCCGACAGCACTGTGCCCGTCAGCAGCCGCCGGAACGCCGGTGAGGACCGCAGCGGCGTTACGTCGGCGAGCAGCTTCACCCGCCTGATAATAGAAGGGTGGTGGAGGAGGTCCGGGACGACGCTGATGTCCGCGACCGCCGATCTTTTCCGCCATTCCGAACGCACGCGTTTCGCCGCCTCACCCTCACCGTGCTCGTGGTCGGGGTGCCGGCCGTCATCATCGTCGTCGCCCGGCACACGCTCGCGCAGTCGCTGCACGTGCTCGCCACCGCGAGCCCCGGGTGGCTGCTGCTGGCGATGGCGGCCGAGGCGGTTTCGCTGATCGCGTTCGGGATGAGCCGCAAAGGGCTGCTGCGCGCCAACGGGCACCGGATCTCGCTCCGCTCGGTACTGGCGATCACCTACGCGAGCAGCGCCCTGTCGTTGTCCGTCCCGTTCGCCGGCACAGAACTCGCCGTCGCCTTCTCCTACCGCCAGTTCCGCCGGGCCGGCCTCGACGCGGCGACCACAAGCTGGGCGCTGACCGTGTCGTGGATCTGCTCCACGTCCTCACTCGCGCTGCTGCTGGCCGTCGGCGCTGCCGTCGGCGGGGCGACGGCAGCGTCGGTCGCCGGCTTCGCCGGCGCGGCGCTGTACCTGCTGCCCGGCGTCGGCGTGCTGCTCGCGCTTCGCTTTGACCGGGTGCGCGCCATGGTCGTCACCGTGCTGGCATGGCTCGCCGGGCTGAGCAAGCGGGTGTTCGGAAAGCCTGAGCACGGGGCGGCCGGCCTGGACCGGTTTCTCGACGAGGTGTCGGGCACCCGCCTGTCGCTGCCCGGCTACGCGTGGGTGTTCGGCCTCGCGGTAGCGAACTGGGCCTTCGACTGCGCGGCGCTCGCGTTCGCGATCCGCGCCATGGGCCAGCCCGTGCCGTGGGGCGACCTCCTGCTGGTGTACGGCGCTGGCGCCGCGGTGGGCAGCACCGGGTTGACGCCCGGCGGGTTCGCGCTGGTCGAGCTGGCGCTGACGGCTGCGCTCACCGCCTCGGGGCTGCACGCGTCGAACGCGCTCGCCGCGGTGCTCGCCTACCGCGTGGTCAACTTCTGGCTGGTCCTGCTGGGCGGCTGGATCACGATGGCCGTCCGCACTCACCCGCTGCGGCGGCGCCGGTTAGCGCAGCCCGGCGGCGACCTCCGCCAGCAGGTCCAGGGCGTCCCGCAGCCCGTCTTCCATGCCGTTGCGCAGGTGCAGGTCACGGTTGCCCTTGCTGGCATGCCGGACCAGGATCGACAGCGCGGTCCCGCCGGCCGCCTCGGTGAACGTGACCGTGCTGACCGCGGTCGCGTCCGGCGCCCCCTCGAAGATCTCGGTGGACACGATCCGCTCCTCCGGAACGATCTCCAGGTACTCGCCGTGGAACGCCACCTCGAACCCGCCGCGGGCGATCATCGCGTACCGCCAGCCGCCGCCTACCCGCAGGTCCACCTCGACGACCGTCATCGTGCCGCGCTTAGCGTGCCACCAGCGGCGGATGAGCTCCGGCGTGGTCCACGCGCGGTAGACCAGGTGCCGCGGGGCGGCGAATTCCCTCGTGATGAGCACCTCGGTGTCCGTCGGGAACGTCACCAAGGGCGCCGCGTCAGTCGCTGCCATCGTCATTGCCCTCCCTTTCGCTTTCCATGAGCTCGGCCAGGACGGCATCCAGCCGGTCGAACCGGCCGGCCCATGTCCGCTCGAAGCTCTTCACCCAGTCATAGATGGGCTCGAGCGGGCGGCCGTCGAGCCGGTACATCCGCTGCCTGCCGGCGTCGCGCACGCCGACCAGGCCGACCGCGCGCAGCACCCGCAGGTGCTTGGAGACGACTGGCTGCGCCAGCCCGAGCCGCGCGACCAGATCGCTCACGGACAGTTCGCCGTCGGCCAGCAGGTCCAGGATCTGCCGCCGGCGCGGTTCCGCGACCGCGTTGAACGCGTCCGTCGTCGTTGCCGCCCTAGCCATGGCTCCATCATATTCCAATATGGGAATATGTAAAGCTTGCTAAGGACCCCGCTGTGCCCTGGCCGGGTCAAACGGGCATAATCGGGCGGTGGTGATTGACGCGCGGCAGCGCAACACGGCTCTTCTGGTCTCGGGCTGCTTCTTCATGGAGATGCTCGACGGGACTATCGTCACCACGGCGAGCCCGCAGATCGGCCGGTCGCTGCACGTCCCGGCGGCCGAGGTCGGCCTCGTGGTGACCGCGTACCTGCTGACGCTCGCGGTGCTGATCCCGCTGAGCGGCTGGCTCACCCGCCGCTTCGGCAACCGCGTGATATTCCTCACCGCGATCGTGGTGTTCACGCTCGCCTCGATCGGCTGCGCCAGCAGCGGCAGCCTGCCCGAGCTAGTCGCGATGCGGGTGCTGCAGGGCGCCGGCGGCGCCATGATGGTCCCGGTCGGCCGGACGATGGTGGTCTCGATGGCGGCCAAGGAGGACCTGCTCCGCATCACGTCCTTCGTCGTCTGGCCAGGGCTGCTCGCCCCGGTGATCGCCCCGCTGGCCGGTGGCCTGATCACCACGTACGCCTCCTGGCACTGGCTGTTCCTCATCAACGTGCCGCTCGGGGTGGTCGCCTTCATCGCGGCATGGCGGCTGGTCGGCCACAGCGGGCGGGCCGATGCTCCCCCGCCGCTGGACTGGGCGGGCGTCGTGCTCACCTGCGCGGGCCTCGGCGGGCTCACCTATGCCGCGCACCTGGTCTCGCTGCCCGCCCCGCCGCCGGTGCAGACGGCCGTCTTCGCGGTCGCGTCGGCCGGGCTGCTGGCGGGCTCGGTCTGGCACCTGCGCCGGACCCCGCACCCGCTGCTGAACCTGCGGACGCTGCGGGTGGACACGTTCCGGGTCTCGCAGGCCGGCGGGTCGCTGTACTGGCTCGTCTGCGGCGCCATGCCGTTCCTGCTGCCGCTGCTCTTCCAGACGCAGTTCGGCTGGTCCCCGGTGAAGTCGGGCGCGGTCACCGCGTTCATCTTCGTCGGCAACGTCGGCATCAAGCCCGCCACCACGCCGCTCATCAACCGGTTCGGGTTCCGCTCGCTGCTGCTCGTCTCCACCGTCATCACCGCCGTCGTCATCGCCGCGCTCGGCTTCACCACCGCCGCAACACCGTTGCCGGTCATCGCGGCGCTGACGCTGGTCAGCGGCGTTACCCGGTCGAGCGGGATGACCGTGTACAGCACGGTCGGCTACGCCGACATGCCGCCGGAGCTGGTCCGGGACGCCAACACGCTGCTCGCGACGAGCACGCAGCTCGCGGCCGGCCTGTCCATCGCCGTCGCCACCGTCGCGCTGCGGATCGGCAGCCTGTTCCCCGGCGCCGATAGCAGGACGGCCTACACCGTGGCGTTCTGCCTGCTTGCGCTCATCGCGCTCATCGCGGCCGCGGAGGCGCTGCTGATGCGCCGTGAGGCGGGCGACTCGGTCCGCCGCCCCCGGGCCGGCGTCCCGGCCCGGGCGGACCGGTCCGGCTAACGAGCGGGGCCGGCCGTCTGCCGATGGCTGCCGCGCGGCCAGCGTGACTGCGCCCCGCAGCGCTTGCGGGCGGAGATGATGGCCGCCACCTCGGCGGCCAGGGCAACGCACATCACGGCCGGCGGGAGCGTTACCCGCATCGATGTCACCCAGTTCGCCGCGACGCTGCTGAGGGTAACCGTGGCGAGCGCGGCGAACGCCACCGCCCCCGCGGCGAGCCAGGCCGCCAGGCCGACGGCCTTGGGCAGCCAGATGCTGTATTCAGGGGTCCCGGCGTGCAGTGGCACCCGCGCGCCCTTCGGCAGGCTGACGACCGCGTAGCACGCCGCGCCGACCATCCCGAGCAGCAGCAATCCGCTGATCACCAGTGACGCTACCAACGTCCCGTCCCGTGGGTTGGCATGCCGCCCACGGTACTAGGCCTGGCCGGACGGCGGCTCCCCGTACGAGAAAAGCGATAAAAGAAGGCGCGCGGCGCCTGGTAACCGGGTGCCGCGGTCGGCCGCGAGCCCTGGTCCTGCGGGCAGCTATGTCACACCCGCCTCTTCTCTTCACTGTGTATGCGTGCCGCACGACATATAGGTACAAATCGGGCGGAAAAGTGGCCGGAGGGAATGCGGGAGGCCGTGTGCAGGGGCCGTCGCAGGCCACGCCAGGATGATCCGTGCGGGCTACCGGGTAGTCCTTATGGGCTAAATAGTACCCAAAGTCGCAAAACGATCTTTATCAGCGCTCTAGGTTGGCGCGATGCTGATCAAATCAAGCGGCACGATCGCCGCCGCCACGGCGATCGTCCTGCTTGCGGCCGGGGGCTCCGCGGTAGCCGTCAGTATCGCTACGTCGGGGTTCGGTGGCCCTTCCGGGCCGCCGGGTGCGACAGCTCAGCCCCAGCCGGCCGGGGCTCCCGCTACCGCCAGGCTGCCTGGCGCACCCGTGACAGCCCCAGGACCCGGCGGGCAGTCGCCGTCGACGGCGCCCGGGCAGCCGAGCAGCAGCCCCACGCACCCCGCGGCCGGGCCGACGCAGAGCCTCGGTCCAGGGCAGCAGCCGGTCGTCAAGATCCGTGGCGCGTCCGCCGCGGTGCTGGCGATGGGCAGCGCGCGGGCCAGCATCGCCGCGCTGGCGCACTCGCCGCAGCTGCTGAGCGACCTCGCGAACCCGATCGTCCGGGGCGGGCGGGGCGGCACCACCACCACTGTGAACGTGCCGGGCATTGACGTGGCCGCGTTCCAGCACCCCAACGGCGCGCCCATCAACTGGGCCGACGTCGCCGCGGCCGGGTACAAGTTCGCGGCCGTCAAGGGTACCGAGGGCGACTACTACGTCAACCCGTGGGTGAGCAGCGACGTGGCCGTGGCGAAGGAGGTCGGGATGGACGTCACCGCCTACCACTTCGCGATTCCCAACGTCAGCAGCGGCGCCGAGCAGGCCCAGTTCGCGGTCGAGTACTCCGGGTACGCGAGCGGCCCGCAGATGCTCCCGCTGATGCTGGACATCGAGTACGACCCGTACGTGTCAACCGACGGCACCAACATGTGCTACGGGCTCACCCCGGCGCAGATGGTCTCCTGGACCTCCGCGTTCGTCACGACGGCACGGAGCCTGACCGGGCAGTATCCGATCATCTACACGACGGCGAACTGGTGGGACACCTGCACAGGCGGCAGCACCGCGTTCGGCTCGGACCCCATGTGGGTGGCGGCGTACGGGTTCAGCAGCCCGCCGATGCCGGACGGCTGGCCCGCCTACACCTACTGGCAGTACACGAGCTCCGGCACGGTGCCTGGGGTGGACACCCCCGACGGTACTGACCTCAGCGACTTCAACACCGGGCTGGCCGGCCTGATCGACCCGGGCAGCCAGAAGAACGGCGTCGGCGCCAAGGTCTCGCTGCAGGTCAGCTCGCTCGCCGCCGTCGCCAGGCAGCCGCTGGACTTCACGGCGACCGGGCTGCCGCCCGGCCTTGCCATCAACGGCCTCGGCATGATCAGCGGCGTGATCACCGGCAAGGTCGGCGGCGCGGACCCGACCTACCACGTGACGATCTCGGCGACCAATGACGGGAGCCCGGCAGGCTCCGTGAGCTTCACCTGGCAGATCAACATGGCGGCGCAGGTCATCGCGACGAGCCCGCCGTAGCCGTTGCGGCCGTTACAGGCCGCTGGCGGCTTCCGCGGCGCGGGTGGCGGCGTCGCGCATGCGCGCGCGCAGGTCGGCGTTCGCGCCGCGGTCCGTCCGTGCCTCCACGATCCGCAGGCCGGTTCCCGGAACGGCCTTGGCCAGTTCGCCCGGCTGCTCCACAAGCGTGTACGGGATGCCGAAAGCCGCCGCCAGCAGCTCAACCGAAGCCCCGTGCGGAGTCCCGAACATCCGCTCGAACACCGCGCCAAAGGCCGCCTGCTCAAGCGCGTTGAAGATGCCGCCGCCGTCGTTGTTCACCACGACCAGGCACAGGTCCGGTCGCGGCTCGCCGGGTCCGATCGCGAGCCCCGCCGCGTCGTGCAGCAGCGCCAGGTCCCCGATCAGCGCGAACGCGGGCGCCCCCGCGGCCGCCACCCCGTGCGCCAGCGCCGCTCCGGCGGCCGTGGAGGCGGTCCCGTCGATCCCGCTGGCGCCCCTGCTGGCCAGCACGCGCACATCCGCCCGCGGTGGCATAAGAAGATCGATATCCCGAACGGACAGGCTGTTCCCGGCCCAGAGCAGCGCATGCTCTGGCAGCGCGGCGAGCAGTTCGCGGGCCGCCAGCGGCTCGGAAAGCCCGAGCGCGCCGTCCCGGGCGGCCGCGTCGAGCACGGCGTCGGCGCCAAGGTCTCGCTGCAGGTCAGCTCGCTCGCCGCCGTCGCCAGGC
>JASHXJ010000114.1 GCA_030043595.1 Trebonia sp. | reverse complement strand
GGACTGCCCGGGGCTTCCGGGGCTTCCGGGGCTTCCGGCGGGCCGCGGCTGGTCGCCTTCCTCGGCTCCACGATCGGGAACATGGTGCCGGCGCAGCGCGCCGCGTTCCTGTCCCGGGTCCGCTCGCAGCTGCGCCCCGGCGACGCGTTCCTGCTCGGCACCGACCTGGTGAAGGACCCGGCGGTGCTGATCGCGGCCTACGACGACTCCGCCGGGGTGACCGCCGCGTTCAACAAGAACGTGCTCGCGGTGCTCAACGCCGAGCTTGGCGCGGACTTCGACCTGGACGCCTTCGAGCACGTCGCCGCGTGGGACGCGGACGACGAGTGGATCGAGATGCGGCTGCGCTCGACGGTAGAGCAGCGGGTCCGGGTACCGGAGATCGGGCTTACCGCCGCGTTCGCCGCCGGTGAGGAGATGCGCACCGAGGTGTCGGCGAAGTTCCGCCGTCCGGGAGTGGAACGCGAGCTGGCGGCGGCCGGGTTCGCGATGCGGTCCTGGTGGACGGACCCCGCCGGGCAGTTCGGGCTGTCGCTGTCGGTGCCTGACTAGCCGGTGGCGCTCGGTTCCGAACAGACCCGCGGTTCCTGGCCGGCCTGCTGCCTGCGGTGCCGGGGCGCCGGGGCGCGGGACCGCCCCGGCTTGCGCGCCCGCAGCCAGCGCTCGACGGGCTTCTCGAGCACGTAGTGGGCGACGGCGGCGACCAGCGTGCAGCCCGCGATGAACACGACCATGGGGGCCAGGCCGGCCGGGTTGCCGTGGTCGCGCAGCCATCCATGGCGAGTCACGACGGCGACGAGCGGGTCGTGCACCATGTAGAGGGCGAACGACCACTCCCCGAGCTTGACCGGCAGCCAGCTGCTCATCAGCCGTGCCCGGCCGCCCAGGTCGGCTGACGCGCCGGCGAGCAGCAGGAGCACGAAGCACGGCAGCACGAGCAGGGTGGCGAACGGCCGCGGGACCGGGTCGCCATGGTGATCCATGGTGTAGGCGGTGACGCCGGCCACCCATGCCGCGAAGCCGCTCCAGCCCAGCAGGTACGCGATCGAGGGGCGCCGGAACCGCAGCCCGAGCGCTGTCGCGCGGGCGAGCAGCATCCCGATGAGGAACTCGCCGAACCGGTAGCCGGGCAGGTAGAAGAACAGCCAGTTATAGATCGGCGCCGAGACGTGCGACCCCACCACCGCGGGTACCGCGATCATGACCGCGATCGTGACGGCGGCCGTGACGGCCAGCCCTCGCGCGCGCAGCCTGCGGACGCCGAGAATCGCCAGCGGGAACATCGCGTAGAAGAAGAACTCGCAGGACAGCGACCAGGTGGGGCCGTTGCCCCCGGCGAAGACGTTCGGGTCGGGGTCCCAGCCCTGCAGCAGGAACGGCTGGAGAACCCAGCCGAGCGGTCCCGTCGGATGGCGCTCCGCGTCCCACAGGAACACGTAGGCGATGACCATCATGGTCATCTGCAGCGGCCAGATCCGGCTGAACCGGTTCCACCAGAACGTCGTGGCGGGCTGCCAGGTACAGGACCAGGTCAGGACGAAGCCGGACAAGACGAAGAAGAAGGACACCCCGACGTACCAGTAGGCCGTGGCTGCCAGCTGCCAGCGCGACGTCAGGAAGTACGGGTTGACGTGCGTCACCACGACGGCGGCAGCGGCGAGGTAGCGCAGGCTCGTCAGGCTGTCCAGCCGCCGGGACTTTGCGGGCATCTACCTGGAATACCACACGTGAGCGGATCATGCGGATGATCGGCACATTCGAACGATCAGGACATCGAAAATACTAATCTGCGTTTTATATTAGTAATTTCTTTATAATTCGACTTAGTAAAATCTGAGATATTGGTTCGAATTCAGTACCGGCGGCGGGGGCCGCGAGAATCGGGCGGCGGCGAAAGCAGCCCATTCGCGTCTTGGGTAACCTGTGCGTCATGGCCGGTAGACCCGCCGAGAAGACGCCGTGAGATGCGCCGGATGGATGCTGGAATTTGAATAGGCGGCGGCTCGCGAATTGACAGACTTTGCGCTCCCCGACGCGACGCGCCTGGACAAGTCCGCTCCGCGCGCGCCCAGGCGGCGCCCGGATGTCCGCGGCGCGCTGGACACGCTGTTCCCGCAGTCCCCGGTGCGGCCATCCGCGGCCGCGGGCCGCCGCCTGCTGGGGGTCGTGGCGCAGGCCGCGGCGGTCGTCCTCGGCACCGTGCTGCTGTTGCTGCGCGTGCCCGGCCTGCCGAGCGCGCCGGGCCTGCCGTCCTGGCAGACCATCTACGGGGAAGACTTCTGGGAGTACCTGACGCAGGCGCTGCAGCAGCCCTGGCACCTGTTCATCGCCTACAACGGGTACGAGCAGCTCCTCCCGCGCGTGATCGCGCAGTTCGCGGCCCACGTGCCGCTCACGGACGCGGCAGCGGTCTTCGCGGTGTCCGGTGCGCTGATCGCCGCGCTCTGCGGCCTGTTCGTCTTCTACGCGAGCGCGGGCCACATCCGGTCCACGCCGCTGCGGGCCCTCCTCGGCGCCGCTGTCGTGCTGCTGCCGATCGCCCCGATGGAGATCGCCGACAGCGCGGTCAACGCACCGTGGTACCTGCAGATCGCGCTCTTCTGGGCGCTGCTGTGGCGCCCGCGGACCCGCGCGGGAATGGCCGCGGCGGCTCTCGTCGCCTTCGCCGCGGTGTCGGGCAACAGCCTGTTCATCCTCTTCGCGCCGCTGGTGGCGATACGGCTGTACGTGCTGCGCAGCCCGCGTGAGCACGCGGTGACGGCCGGCTGGCTGGCGGGCTGCCT
Source organism: Trebonia sp. (assembly GCA_030043595.1). Classification (GTDB taxonomy): domain Bacteria; phylum Actinomycetota; class Actinomycetes; order Streptosporangiales; family Streptosporangiaceae; genus Trebonia. Next base: position 2,164 of record JASHXJ010000114.1, on the reverse strand, counting down.
GCTTCAGGTGCCCTTCATCGTGTCGAGTTACCTATCCGGCCAGTCCCGCCTGGGTAAGCAGCCCGCGCCGCTGGGCCACTCGCTCGCCTTCTACGCCCACGACGTGATCCTGCCAGCGCTCGGCTGGCACCTGGCGTGGCGTCTGCAGTCGCTCGCCGGCAAGGACGGCGCCACGGTCATCGTGGCGGTCATGCTCCTCGCCATCCTGGGCGCGATCTTCGCCACCCAGGCAAGGAACCGGCCGTTCGTGGTGACCGCGGTGGTGACCGGCTTCGCGTTCCCCGTCATCGGCACGACCCTGACCGGGCACCTGGCCACCGCGGCCGTGTTCCCGGACAACGAGGGCGGTTCCCGGTACACGGCGCTGCCTATCTTCCTGATCGAGTCCGCCGTCATCATCGGGGTCGACTGGCTGCTGCGCAGCCGCGGCGGAGCCCACCGCATGCCCCGGCCGGCGCCGCGGACGCTGCCGACCGCGCTGGCTGTCGTGGCGCTGGTCGCCGTCCTGGCGGGCAGCTGGGTGGCCGACTTCAGGTACGCGGGCATCCGCAGCGACGCGGACTGGAACTGGCCGAAGGTATCGGCCACCTGGCTCAGCGCCTGTCAGCACGCCCAGTCCGGCCAGATCACCGAGTGGACCGGCGGCAAGTTCCAGACCCTGCCCTGCGACCGCATGCGCGTGTGACGACGCGGGCCCCCGCGCGGCGCGACCTCGTCCGCCACAGCAGCGTCTGCGCCGGCGGTTGCGGCCGGGCGCGGCCGGGCTGGCATGATCGGAGGCATGACTGTGGTGAAGATCAACGCGATCACGGTGCCTGCCGATAGCGGTGACGAGCTGGCGCGGCGGTTCGCCGCCCGGGCGGGCGCGGTGGACAGCCAGGACGGCTTCGAGGGGTTCGAGCTGCTCAAGCCGGCCGACGAGCGGACTACGTGGCTGGTGGTGACCCGGTGGCGGGACGAGGAGTCGTTCACCGCGTGGGTGAACTCCCCCGCCTTCGGGCACGGGCACCGGTCGGCGGCCGAACGGTCCGGGGGTCAGCCGCCCGAGGCGCCCAAGCCCGTCGGCGTGCACAGCGAGCTGTGGTCGTACGTGATCGCCGGCGGGTCTGCTGGCTGATCCGGCGGCGCGGCGGGGCACAAACGCACCGCGCGGGGGTTTGTCCTTGCGGCACAGCGCGGCAATCCCCCGGTGACGCCTGTTGACACAGTCTCGGCCGCTTTCTAGCGTGAACGCTACCTGACCGGCTCGGCGAGATGATGGGGTGTCAGGAATGGCAGATATCGTGGTCGGGATCGCCTCGTCACATACGCCTCAGCTGAGCTCTGGGGTCGATATGTGGCCCGATCACGCCGAGCGTGACCGGCGTAACCCGTTCCTGCTCGGCAAGGACGCCCGGTACCACAGCTACGACGAACTGCTCGCCGTGGCCGATCCGGCCATCGAGCAGGAGCTGCAGCCCGCGGTCTGGGACGCCAAGTACCGGCGCGGCCAGGAGGCGGTCGAGGCGCTGACCGCGTACCTGGCCAAGGCGCAGGCCGATATCGCGATCGTGATCGGCGACGACCAGCGGGAACTGTTCAGGGACGACGGCATCCCCGCCTTCGCCTGCTTCACCGGCACCGAGCTGGTGGACATGCCGGTGAGCGGACAGGCGCGCGAGCGGATGCCCAAGGGCATCCTCGCCGCGTCCTGGGCGGCGCACGGCGACATCGCGGCGACCCATCCCGTCCATGCGGACCTGAGCACGCACATCGCCGAGCAGCTTGCCTATGACGACTTCGACCTCACCGTGGTCAGGGAGCAGCCGGCCGGGCGCAGCCTCGGGCACGCGTTCACGTTCCCGCGCTACCGGCTCGGGCTGCCGGCCACGACGCCGGTCGTCCCGCTGTTCGTCAACACCTACTACCCGCCGAACGTGCCGTCCGCGGCCCGCTGCCACGAGCTGGGGCGGGCGCTGCGCCGGGCTGTGGAAAGCTGGGAGACCGCCGCCCGGGTCGCGGTGATCGCCTCCGGCGGGCTCAGCCACTTCGTCGTGGACGAGGCGCTGGACCGCCGGGTGCTGTCCGCGATAACAGCAAGAGATCGGGGGGTGCTCGGCTCGCTGTCCCGGGACCAGCTCCGATCCGGCACGTCGGAGATCCTCAACTGGATAACCGCCGCCGG
>JASHXJ010000113.1 GCA_030043595.1 Trebonia sp. | reverse complement strand
GAAATAGCATCGGCAGGAGTGATCGAGGTCCGGCTGCACTGCTGCACCCTGTACGCCAGCCTGTTCCGCTACGACGACGAGATCATCGTCAACCCGCACGCCTGGGGACAGCCCGCCTCGGCGAACCCGGCGCTGCAGCTGCGCCGCCTCGACGGCGGCCAGGTCGCCGCGCACTACATGGCCAGCTTGGAGCGCGTCTGGGAAACCGCCAAGCCCTGGCACGGAGAGGACGTGTGACCGTGGGCCGGACCGAGTACCTGAACGACCCGGCCGCGCCGGAGCCGAACAGCCTCGTTCCCGCCGCCGGAGTGCTCGCCGTCGACGGGCACGGGCGGCTGCTGCTGCAGCGCCGCCGCGACACCGGCCAGTGGGCCATCCCGATGGGCAAGCAGGAACTCGGTGAGACCGTCGCCCAGTGCGCGGTCCGGGAGACCCTGGAGGAGACCGGCGTCACCGTCGAGGTGACCGGGCTGCTCGGCATCTACTCCGACCCGGGCCACATCGTCGCCTACAGCGACGGAGAGGTCCGCCAGGAGTACGAGGTGATCCTGACTGGCCGCCCCGTCAGCGGACAGCCAGCCGCGAACAACGAGGCAGCCGACGTCGCCTGGTTCACCCCGGCCGAGCTCAGCGACCTGGACATCCACCCCACCCAGTGGCGGCAACTGCACGACTGGCTCGACGGCACCCACCCGCGCATCGACTGACCGCACCCTGCTTACGACGGCGGGCCATCTCACGAATAGCGGCGGCACATGGGGCATGGATCGAATGACCGACACACCAATCGTGGCCGCGTGCCTACGCGCACAGGAATTGCCTGCCGCCTACGCTGCTGTTGATCAGGTCAACTAAAGAAACGGAACTTCTACATGGCTCAGAAGGTGCAGACCCTCTACATCGACGACATTGACGGGACCGAGGCCGAGGGCACCGTCCGCTTCGGTCTCGACGGCGCCGACTACGAGATCGACCTGAACGCAGCACACAGCCAGGCACTGCGCGCCTCGCTGCAGACGTACATCAGCCATGCCCGCAAGGTTGGCGGCACGCGCCGGATCAGCCGCGGCGGCAAGCGGAACGTGATCGCCATCGACACCCACGCGGTCCGAGCCTGGGCCAAGGACCAGGGCATCGACATCAAGGAGCGCGGACGGGTTCCGGCTGATGTCGTTGCCAGATATCGCGAGGCCACCGGGCAGTAAGAGCAGTGGCAAGCGTCTGACGTAATCGCCTCGAGGGGTAAACGTAGAAGACCATCCATGGGTGCCGGGACGTGCCTCACCCGAGTCCTTGACTGTAGGCGTCACCATTCTCGCTACCAGGTAAGACAGTTCTATTCCGGGGCTCGTCGCCGAGGGTGACCAGACGTGAGAGGACGGCGCGCGAGTAGCCGCCGTTCTGCTCGGCAGCTTGGTTCTTGAGATAGGCGACCGACACTGCGCCGAACCAGGTGATCTGTGCGCCGCCTTTTCTTCGGTTCCCATTTCCTACAGTTCCTGCCTGACCGTGTCCGGGGACGCTGACCGCGGTACCTTGCCCGGGCCGCGTGGGGAGGGCCTTGAGCTGGCCGTTTCTCAATCGGCCACCGCTGATACGAGTGAAGCAGTAATTGTCTCTGGCGTTACGCCCGGGTCCTGTAGCGATACTGGCGTGGAAGCACCACGCTTTCGATATCGCGGGCCTGCCGGGTGGTCCTGCGTGATTGCTATTTGCACCGAACCCGGCAGACTGGTGCTGTTTCGGAACGGGGGACGTTTCCGAAGATGGAAGCCTCTACCGAACCCTGGTGCGGCATGCGAAAGTGTAAGCAGCTATCGGGTTTGCCTGGGGGTGGCGGATGGATCCGTTGACGATTGGTGCGGTTCTGCTGGCTGTGGTGACCGGAGCGAGTGAGGCTGTGGGTGCCCGGCTGTTGGCGGGTGTGACGTCGCTGGTACGCCGGCCGCCGGGCGGTAAGACCAGTGCGGGGGATCAGGCAGCGACAGGAGAAGCAGCGCTGGCGGCGTTGCTCCAGGCTCCGGCCGATCAGGACAAAGCGGTAGCGCTGGCGCGTGTCTTGCTGAAACGTGCGGCGGCCGATGCTGGATTTGATCAGGCGCTGCGGCGGTGGTGGGAGCAGGCGGGGCCGGTCCGTGCTGGAATCAGGGACATCAGCTCGGTCAGCGGTGAGCGGTCAGCCACGATTATCGGCGATGTGGAGGTCAGCGCTCCTCACGGCGTCGCGATAGGGACGGCCGGGACCGTCAACGTGGGCGGTCCGGCAGCGGACCCTCTGAAGCCGGGACGGTCCAGCGGCTGACCGTTCCCGGCGCTGATCAGCCAGTAGAGCCCGCAAGCGGGTTCTCTGCAGCCGCTCAAGGATTGCCGCCGGGTGGGGAGCCCGTTGGTGCACCGTGGCAGGTCCGCGCCTTTGGGGGCTTCGCTGTCGGGTCGGTCGGGGTTCTCAACTATTACGCCGCGGTCGCCGCGCGTCCGGGCCGGCTGGAGTACCTGGCCCAGCTCCGGGAGATTGCGCCGTATGGCGGCCTGGCTGACCGGGGCGCGGAAATGGCGGACATGGGGGCGTTCTGCGATAGCCCGGATTCGTACTGGTGGTGGCAGGCCGATACCTGGTCAGGCAAGTCCGCCCTTATGTCATGGTTCGTTCTGCATCCACCGCCGCGCGTGATCCCCGTGTCGTTCTTCGTCACGGCGCGGCTTACCTCGCACGGCGATAGCGCGGCATTTACGTCGACGGTGCTGGGGCAGCTTGAGGATATCCTCGGGCTCTCACCGGGACCCGCCGCTGCCGGCGAGACAACTGCACGGTACTACCTGCTCCTCCAGGCCGCCGCGCAACAGCTTGCACAGCAGGGGGACCGGCTCGTGCTGGTTGTTGACGGGCTCGATGAGGACCGGAGCCTCGCGGCAGGACTGCCCAGCATCGCCTCGCTGCTTCCCAAGCATTGCGAGCACGGCCTGAAGGTGATACTCGCCAGCCGCCCGACTCTCCGTGTTCCGCTTGATGTCAGACCGGATCATCCGCTGCGCAGTCCTCGTATCGTCCGGACCTTGAGCGGGTCGCCGCATGCGGTGGCAATCCGGGACATGGCGGAACTGGAGTTGCGTACCCTGCTCGAGGGCACCCAGGTTCAGCGTGACTTGCTCGGCTTGCTCACCGCTGCGGGCGGCGGCCTCACCCTTTCTGACCTAAGCGAGCTAACGGAGCTGGCGCCGTTTGAGATCAAGCCGATCCTGACGGGGGTGACGGGCCGGACATTTACCAGCCGCCCCGACGAGTGGGCCACGCCGGATGAGGGCACCCGCGTGTACCTGCTGGCCCATGAAACCCTTCGAGAGGAAGCGGTCGCGGCGTTCGGGGACCACCTGCTGCGCAGCTACCGAGACCGCCTGCACGTATGGGCCGACCGGTACCGGGCGCGCAACTGGCCCCCTGCGACCCCCGCCTACCTGCTCCGGGGGTACTTCTGGATGCTGAACGCCGCCGGCGACGCCGGGC
>JASHXJ010000112.1 GCA_030043595.1 Trebonia sp. | reverse complement strand
GCGACGAGCAGCGCGCGTGCATCGCTGTAGGCGCTGAGCGCGGCGGCCCGCCGACCGGACAGGTAGAGCGCGCGGATGAGCATAGCGTGCAGCTTCTCGTGCAGGGGGTCGGTGGCGAGCAGCGCACGGATCTCCGGGATCAGCTCGGCGGTCCGGCCCAACTGCAGATCCACCTCGATCCGCTCCTCCAGGACGGTGCGGCGCAGTTCGCCGAGCCCGCCGGCGTATACGGCGATGCCGCCTTCGAGCAGGGTGTCGTGCAGTGCCTCGCCCGGCCATAGGGCAAGCGCGGCGCGGAACCCGGAGGCGGCGCCGCGGGCGTCGCCGGACTCCCGGGCCTCGCGGGCGTCGGCCGCGAGGCCGAGGAACCGCTCGAGGTCGAGTTCGTCCGGCAGGACGCTGAGCACGTATCCGTCGCCGCAGGTGGCGATCCGGGACTGCGCGCTGTCAGCCTCCGCGTCGTTCAGCAGTCGCCGCAGCCGCCATATGTACGTCCTGACCAGGTTGTGGGCGGAATGCGGTCCGTACTCTCCCCACAGGGCCTCAACCAGGTCATCGATCGGAACGAGCTGGTTGCGGCGCAGCAACAGGACCGCAAGCAGTGCGCGCTGCTTGGTCGCCGTGATGGACAGCTGTTGCTCGCCTGCGCGAACCTCCAACCGGCCAAGGATCTTGAACTCAATCATGTCTGATCCTTCTATTTTCACAGCCAGGCCCGGCAACTAATATGCAGTTCTCATTCCGCAGCGACCATTCGCAAATAATGGGTGCCTTTGCGTGTTTCTGCGATCGGGCAAACGGGGTGAGCATAGCAGTATTTGAGCCTGTTTGTATGAGTTCCTACCGGGTGGCGGGGATTACCGGTACGGGAGTTGATCACTTGTTCCTGTGACGTTCGAGGCGAAGGGAGATCTCGCGGGCAACCGCAGGCGCCTGGGGCGCGAGGTAGAAGTGGCCGCCGGCGAAGGACCGGAAGTCGAACGGCCCCGCCGCGACCTCTGACCAGGCACGCACTTCGTCTACGTGCACGAGCGGATCGTCCTCGCCAGCGAAGGCGATGATCGGCGTGTCCAGCGTCCGCAAAGGGTCGGGTGCGTACGCTTCGAGCAGTCGGCAGTCGGCCCGGAACGGGGGGACGATCAGCTCCTGCAGTTCCGGGCTCCGCAACGCCTCGTCGTCGGAGCCGCCGAGCTTCCCCATCAGGCCGATGAGCTCCTCGTCGGTGTCGTCCGAGTGCTTGGGCACGATGCGGCGTCCCGGAACGGCCTGACCGGAGACGAACAGTGCCTTCAGCGCCCGGCCGCCGCGCCGTTCGAGCAGCAGTGCCGTCTCGTAGGCCGCGTAGGCGCCCATGCTGTGGCCGAACAGGGCGAGGGGGAGGTCCAGCAGCGGCTCAAGCACCTGCGCCGCCGCGACGGCGAGTTCCTCCATCCGCTCGGCGCAGGGCTCGGCGATCCGGTCCTCGCGGCCGGGGTAGCGCAGCGCCGAGAGACTGATGTCAGACGGCAGCAGCCGGAGCCAGTCGCGAAAGAAGCTCGCCCCGCAGCCGGCGGGAGGGAAGCACACCAGGCGAAGCCAGGGCTGCGTGGAGTTTCCGTACCGGCGCAGCCATGCGTCGGCATCTGCCGGCGGGCGGGCCGACGGTATCGTCAGGGTACTCATGACAACCTCGTTTTCTGTGTGCGGACCAGTCCGCGGGGCTCGCGTGCGCACTGGCCCGGCGAGGGCCGGACGGCCCGGCTACTGGATCAGGCGAAGGTACTCATAGGCGCTTGGCAAAGCCGCGACCAGTTGCGCCGCCTGGTCGGAGATCCGCTGGAACTCCTCGCGGGCGCGCGTCGGGTCGATGTGCGCGAGCGCGGGACGGGGTGCCGCTGGCGCCGAGCCAAGGCCCGCCAGCATCGTGATCCACGAGTAGGCCTCGAACCCGTGGTAGTGCGGGAAGATCGTCCGGTCGTCCGGCAGCGTGGTCCGCCACTGCTCCATCCGCTCGGCGAGGGCCGGCGGGATGGCTCGGGTTTTGGCCGCCTTCCAGTAGGGCGTGTCCTCCCGCGTCGCAGCGCAGTAGTGCAGCACCAGCAGTTCCTTGACACCCTCCATGACCTCGGCGACGCGCGCGTTGTAGCCGGAGACCAGCGCCGGGTTCCAGTCCGTCCCAGGGAAGTGCTTGACCAGCTGTTCGATGCCGTGCTGGATGAGGAAGATCCCGGTGGACTCCAGCGGCTCGACGAAACCGCTGGAGAGCCCGATAGCTACGCAGTTCTTGACCCAGGAGTTGCGGGTGCGCCCGATGCGCATGCGGATGTGGTTGGCCTCAAGGTCGTCCTGCCCCGGCGCGGCGAATGCGCGCAGCGTGGCCTCTGCCTCCATCGGGGAGCAGAACTCGTCAGAGTAGACGTATCCGGTGCCGTCGCGGGTGTACAGCGGGATTGTCCAGATCCAGCCGGCGTCCATGGCCGTGGCGGTGGTGTACGGCCGAACGCCAGCCTGCTCGTGATCGACGGGCACGCGCAGCGCGACAGCCCGGTTGTTGGGCAGCACGTCATCGAAAGGGATGAAGGGCTCTCCGAGGGCCTTGTTGATCAGCATCCCGCGGAAGCCGGTGCAGTCGATGAACAGCTGCCCGTGCACCTCCCCGTGCTCGCGGGTGACGATGTGGGAGATCCAGCCGCGCTCGTTCAGCTTGACCTCGGTCACATCGTCCAGTACATGTCGCACGCCCAGGCCGGTGGCGCGGCGGGCGAGGAATTCGGCGAGCAGGGCGGCGTCGAAGTGGTAGGCGTAGGGGAACTGGGCCCGCTGCTCGGCCAGTGTGGAACGGCCCAGGGCGTCATCGAACGCGGAGACGAACAGAGAGTCGTCGAGCATTCGCGGCGAGCGCTTTGCCTCACACAGCGCCGGGGTCAGGAAGCAGCTGATGTCGAAGTTCTCCGTCTTGCCGTCGAGCGCTAGCCACCAGTCCGCCATGGTGAAGCCGTCGACGGTCCGCAATCGCTCGAACGGATGATAGAAGTGCATACCGATCTTGCGCCAATTCTCGAACCTGATGGCTAGCTTGTACGATCCCGCGCAACTCGGCATCCAGTCCCGCTCGTCCAGTCCGAGGTAGTCGAAGAAATGCCGGATCGTGCTGAACGTCGCCTCGCCCACCCCGATGGTGCCGACCCTGTCGGACTCGACGAGGGTGATGTTCGCCGCGGCGCCGAACGTTGCCTGGAGATAACTCGCCGTCATCCAGCCGGAGGTGCCTCCGCCGACGATGACTATGTCCCGGATCATGATTCTCTCCATCCCTTCCTGGATCTTGTGGTGGGCGCGTGCGCGAGGGGAGTCGGTCGTGGCCTGGCGGGCCGACGGTGCGCGGGCGGAACCTGCGGAGTACGGGATCGCATGGACCCGGGCGCTGCGGCGTGCCGGTCGCCGCACAGAGCGGGTGGGCCCTCCCGCGGCGCGCTACCCGCTGGAGCGGCCGCGAGATCTGAGCCAGCCGCGCGACGAGCGGCCCGGTTTCCCGTCCTGCGCCGCACCGCCTGCCGCGTGATTCGCGGCTGCGCGGCCGGCGGCCGTTCCTGCCGCGGCTGTGACGAAGCCCGCGAGCGGGGGCACCGTGGGGCTGCAGTCGCTCAGGCTCACCTCGTCGCCCATCGCCACAAGGATCTTGCGCGGGCCGCGGAAAGACTCGCGGGCGTGCGCGGCGAGAATGTTGTCCACGACCATCACGTCGCCCGGCTTCCAGGTCTCCCGCACGGTCGCCGCCCGGTACGCCTCATCCATTGCCTCGACGTCCTCGGCGCTCAGCGGCTCGCCGTCGCCGAAAGCCGTGTTGAACGGCAGATTCTCCGGGCCGAGGTCGTCGAGGAATACCTCGCGCACGTCCGGGTCGAGGGCCCACTCGCTCCAGAAGACGACGTGGTTGAACCAGGCCTCTTCCTCGGTGCTCGGGTGCCGGATCACGGCCGACCGCCGCTGGACCGTGCGCAGGTGGCCATCCGCGCACCACTCGTGGGCGACCAGGTTCTCTTCGCAGTACCCGGATACGACGGCGCGGTCCTCGGTGCCGAAGGCCGTACGCCAGCCTAGGCCGAGGTGGTCGGCGTAGTTGCGCACCAGGCCCCAGCCTGTCTCGCGGAACCGCCGGGCCAGCGGCTCTGGGATGCCGGACAGCACCGAGCGCACATCGGTGACCGGCGTGGCGCCGCCGCTGTCGGGAGCCACCAGGCAGCCAAACACAAGCACGCCCGGGAAGGACAGCGTGTAGCTGTTCTCGTTGTGCGGCCTGATCGACTGGGACGGCGGCAGGTCGGTGGAGGAGTAAACCTCGTCGCCGAAATGGCTGCGGGGCGTGGCCTGCTCACGGTAGCAGGCCCGCTCGCCCACCACGGCGTCCCGGACGCGCGCGAAGTCGTCAACGTCGCGCACCGGCAGCCCGTGCAGATAGAGGGCGCCGTGCCGGTGCAAGGTCCGGCGGACCTGCCCGGCGTTGTCCCGTAGCCAGTCGCATGTTTCGCGGAGGTCTTTCAGGCCGGGCGTGAAGCCCGCCGGGTGCCCGGGTTCAACCGCGCAGTCCAGCACCTCGTCGACCGGGCTGACTCCTTCTGCCATGACTCGTCCCTTCTTCGTCCGGCCTGGCTGTGGCCGGGATGTCCCCTCACCCAGATTGCTCAGGAGGTCAGCATTAGATCCCTGTCCTCCGGCGTGCTGTCCGGCGGCCACGTGAGACGGGTGCGATGGCGGGCCTCTTCGAGCCCGATCAGGTCGTCCGCCTGCGCATCCGGGACCTCCGCGTCGAAGCGGGCGATCCGCGGGATCAGGCCGGAGCCCAGGGCGAGCAGTGCCAGCGCCCCGGCGCAGGCGAAGTACATCAGCCCGATCCCGCGGCCAGGCCCGTCGCCGAGCACGTCGTGGGCCACGGTGCCGAAGACCCCGTGCGATGAGACGAGCCAGTTCATCAGCTCCGTGCCGTAGGGAGCGAGGACACCGAAGCCGATCGGTGCGGTCGCCGAGGCGATCGTCGTGTTCAGCGCGAACATCCGGCCCTGGAGCCGCTGCGGCACCTTGGTCTGCAGGATCGTCATGATGATGCCGTTCGCGGTGCCGATGCTGAACGCCATCCCGAACGCGCCGGCCACCACCAGTGGCAGGTCGGGGCGCAGCCCGGTCAGCGCCGCGAAGGCAGCCAGCATCAGCGCCGTAACCTGGATGGCGCGCATCCGCTGCCTCTGCGGGCCGCCCCAGGCGCTCATCACAAGCCCCGCCACGACCCCGCCCAGTCCACCCGCGAACGCTGCGGCTGCGACGGCGCCGAGATGCGCGAAGGAGAGCACAAGAGGCGAGATCAGGACGAATAGCGGCGCCAGGAACAGGTTCAGCGCGGCGAAGAAAAGGATCGCCGCCCGGAAGTTCGGCTGGCCCAGGGTGAACGTAACCCCTTGGGTGATCTCCTTCAGCACCGACTCACTGCGCTGATCGGCCATCCGCGCCGGGAAGCGCACCACGAGCACTGCGCCGATCGCGACCGCGTAGCTGGCCACGTCGAAGCCAAGGATGCCGCGCAGGCCGATCGAGGCGAGCAGGCCGACACCGAGCAGGGGCGCGATGAACTGTGCGACACCGAAACCGGTCTGCACCATGCCGTTGGCATGGCCCAGATAGCGCTTGGGCACCACCTGCGGGATCGCCGAGAAGTAGGCGGTCCGCTGGAATGAGACCGCGACCGAGAGTACGGAGATGAGGATGTACAGATGCCAGAGCCGGAGTGTGCCGGTCACGGCCAGGACGAACAGCACGGCCTGGATCGCTCCGGAGACCAGGTCGCCGAGCATCATGACCCGCCGCCGGTCGTAGCGGTCGACGAGCGCGCCGGCCAGCGGGCCGGACAGGATTCCGGGGACGAGGCCGAGCACCGCCAGCAGGCCGAACCTCGCCAGCGACCCAGTCTGCAGGTAGACCCACAGCGGCAGCGCGAACTCGGTGAGGGTCGAGCCGACCAGCGAGACGAGCTGGCCGGAGCTGATGATGGCGAACCGGCCGAGGCTGGGCACCGGATCGTTGCCCGTCCCGGCTGCGGCGGCGGGCAGGTCGCGGAAGCGGTTCGGACCGCGCATGCGGCCGACAGGCGCGGACACGGTATCGGCCGGCGCCGCAGTGTCCGCTGCGGAGGGCGCATCCTGCCCGGCGTCAGGGACCCGGGTCACCTCGTGCAGCCACCAGGTCGCCTGGTCGCCCATCGCTTCCCGGCTCAGCTCCCCGGCCCGTCCCTCGAGGATCGCGCCGTACGCGCCGGTGAGGATGGCGGCGAGCTCGGCGGCTCGGTAGCGCACGAAGAAGTGGCCAGCCTCCGCCAGCACCACGAGCCCGAGCGTGCCGGACAGGAAGCCCCACTCGGTGTACCGTTCCGCGAAGAACCGGGTGGCCGGGTCCCTGGTGCCGACTACCGAGATCACCGGGACCCGCAGCCGGCGCGCCGCGCCGCCCACCACGCCGGTCAGGTACTCCTCGGCCAGCCTGCCGTCCTGGCGCATGACCCGGATCATCGCGCCGGCCTGCTCCTCGTCCAGGTCGGTGAGCTCGGAGCCCATGCCGCGCAGCCAGTTCGCGTGGTTACGGTCCGCGCGCAGCGCATCCATCTCGACCAGTCGGCTGAGCCTTCCGAACAGTCCGGAGGGACGGGCGAAGGGGAAGATCCCGCCCAGATAGAGCGCGTCGAGGTCGCGGCCTACGGCTTCCAGGCGCTGGGCCAGGGCGACCGCCAGGGCGCCGCCAGGCCCGCAGTGCCCGTAAATGACCAGCGGGCCGCTGACGAACCGCAGGATCTCGTCGGCTACTGCCTCGGCCACCTGCTCGACCGGCTGCGGTTCCGCACCGGGCGCCAGGCCGCGACCGGGCGATTCGACTGCATAGAGCGCGCAACCGGTCGGCATCTGCGCGGCGAGCTGCTGGAACACGCTCGCATGTGCGCCGCCGTAGGGTGCGCAGACGAAGGTGACCTTCCGTTCGGCGTCCGGGATCGGCGCGGTCATCTCGTAGATCAGCTGCGGCTCGCCCGAGGTGTCCTGCTGTCCGGTGATCAGCGCAGCGAGCTGGGCGACCGTGGGGTACTTGAACATGTCCATCACGGTGACGGTCACTGCCGTGCCGTCGAACGCGCGGCGCAGCCGAGCGACCGCCCTGGTCGCCATCAGCGAGTGGCCGCCGAGGTCGAAGAAGTTGTCGCGGACCCCGACCTCGTCTAGTTCGAGTAGCTGCTTCCAGATCTCGGCGATCGTCCGCTCGGTCTCATCGCGCGGTGCGATGAACCCCGCGACGGACGCCGCGGCCCCGGTCCCCTCGGGTTCCGGCAGGGCCTTGCGGTCCACCTTGCCGTGGGCCTGACGGGGGAAGCCGTGCAGCTGGACGAACCGCGCCGGCATCATGTACTCCGGCAGCCGCGCCGCGAGCGCCGCCCGCAGTTGCCCTGCGTCGAGTTCTGGGGTGTTCCCGGGTCCGAGGTCCAGGTACCCGATCAGCTGTTCGCGCCCCGCAGGACCACGCAGCTCTGCCAGCGACCCCATGACGCCCGGCAGTTCGCCGAGAGCGGCCTCCACCTCGCCGAGCTCGACCCGGTAGCCGCGGATCTTCACCTGGTGGTCCGTGCGGCCAAGGAACTCGAGCGTGCCGTCTGCAAGCCAGCGGGCGCGATCGCCGGTACGGTAGAGGCGGCCGCCCGGCGCGCCGAACGGGTCGGCGATGAAGCGCTCCGCGGTTAGTCCCGGCTTGTTGAGGTACCCGTGGGCCAGGCGGGTTCCGCCCACGTACAGCTCACCGGCGACGCCAGGTGGCAGGGGGTTGAGATAGTCGTCGAGCACCATCGTCCGAACCCCCTCCATAGGCCGGCCGATCGGGACGGCGGCGGTGCGGGCGCCGGCGGACGGGTCGATCCGGTGCGTGGTCACGGCGACGACGGCCTCGGTCGGCCCGTAGCTGTTGACGACGGCGCACCGGCCTGAAGCGGCGAACTGCACGACCCACTCCGCGGGCAACGCCTCGCCGGCCAGGACGAGGGCCCGCCGCGGCAGCAGCCGTTCCGGCGCCAGATCGGTGCCGAGGGCGGCCAGGTGGGACGGCGTCATCTTCAGGTAGTCGACGCCAAGCCGCTCGATCGCGGCCGCCAGCTCGTCGCCGGCGATCTTCTGCGGCAGCAGATGCAGGCAGCCGCCGGCGATGAGCGGGAGGTAGAACATCAAGAGGCTGAAGTCGAAGGAGAGCGACTGCAGCAGGGCGTAACCGGAATCCGGCTCGATCTCCAGCACCTGCCGGATGTCGTGCAGGTACCGGACGATCGCATGATGCTGGACCACCACGCCCTTGGGACGGCCGGTGGTACCCGAGGTGTAGATGACGTAGGCCGGGTCACCTGGACCCGCCTGGAGCGCAAGCCTAGTGGCGTCCTCCGCCTCGATCCGGTCTTGCCCGGCCGCGAGGTCGAGGCAGGCGCCCGCCCAGCCTGGCCCGGCGCCTGAAGCAGTCTCGAGTGCCGCCGGCATCGCCGCGTCGGTGATCAGTGCCACCGCCCTGGCGTCGCCGAGGATGTAGGCTACCCGCTCCGGTGGCTGGTGCGGGTCGATCGGCAGGTAAGGGCTGCCGGACTTCAGCACGGCCACAATCGCGACCGCGAGATCCAGGGACTGCGGCAGGCAGATGGCCACCGGCTTGCCAGGCCCGGCGCCGAGGTCCAGGAGCCGCCGGGCAAGCCGGTTCGCGCGGACGTCGAGATCCCCGTGCGTCAGCGACTGTCCCTCGTGCGTGACGGCGGCCGCTCCGGGGGTCAGGTCCGCTTGTGCTTCGACGGCCGCGACCAGCGTGGCGTGGCCTGATGACGAGTCCGACGCGGAACGGGGCGACGGGATCCGGTCGGCGCCAGCCGCGCGAGCCGGCGCTGTGCCGAGCGCCCACCCGTCGACCACCTGCTCGCGCTCCGCCTCGGTCAGGATCGGCAATGCGGACAACCGCAGCGCCGGATCCGCGGTCGCGGCCCGCAGCAGCAGTTCCATCCGGCGAGCCAGTCCCTCGATGTCCGCAGCGTCGAACAGGTCGGTGCGATACGTGAACGCGAACGACAAACCGCCTGGACCCGAGGTGGCGTACAGCGCGAGGTCGAACTGGCTGACTGCGGGTCCCGTGGCGAACTCCCGCACCACCAGGCCGGTCTGCGCCTCGACGGCCGAAGCGTCCGATATGGTGCCTGTCCCGGCCGCCACGGACAGGTCGTTCATGGCGAAGGTGACCTGGAACAGCGGGCTCCGCGAAGGGTCCCGCTCGATCTTCAGCTCGTTGACGATCAGGTCGAACGGCACTTCCTGCCGGGACAGGGCTTCTAGGGCGGTGTCGCGGGTGCGGGTGACGATTTCCTGGAACGACGGGTCGCCATTCAGGTGCGCGCGAATCGCCAGCATGTTGACGAAGGGCCCGACGACCCCCTCTAGCTCGCGGTGCGAGCGGCCGGCCACCGGGGACCCGACGGCGAAGTCGTACTGGGCCGAGTGCCGGGACAGCACGGCCTGGAAGGCGGCCATCAGCGTCATGTACACCGTGGCATTGCAGCGACGGCCGAGCGCGGTGACCGCCTCCGATAGCTCCGCATTCAGCGCGAATTCGTGCAGCGCCCCCTCGTAGGCCTGTTCCGCGGGGCGCGGCCTGCCGATGCCGGGCTCAAGTGGCGGCACGTCGGCCAGGTGACCTACCCAGTAGGCCAGGTGGCGCTGCACGTCGGCACCGGAGCGCCGGTCACGTTCCCACATTGCGTAGTCGCCGAACTGGACAGCCGACTCAGGATTCGCAGCCGTGCGCGCATCCGTGGCGCCGTCGCGCAGCCGGGCATAGGTCGCGAACAGATCCCGCATCAGGATCTCCACTGACCAGCCGTCCGAGATGATGTGGTGCATCATCAGCACGAGGGCGTGATCCTCGGGCGCGATGCGGATCAGCAGGACCCTGAACAACGGCCCCGCCGCCAGATCGAACGGCACCGCGACAGCCTCGCCGGCCAGGGCCGAGGCGCGCTGCCCGCGGACGGCCGGATCGGCATCGAAATCGCTGATGTCAACGGTCTGCAGAGCAGTTCCAGCCGATGCTGTCACGTCCCGGATGACGACTTCCGGGCTGCCGTCCGCCGTCGCAGGGAAGGTCATGCGCAACGCCTCGTGCCTGGCTTCCAGCTCGGCTAGCGCCCCGTCGAGGGCCTTGAGGTCCAGAGCGCCCTGCAGCCGACGGCCGGCGGCCACGACGTAGGCGGCCGTGCCGGGCGAGAGCTGCTCGACGAACCACATGCGCTCCTGGCTGCTGGACACCGGAGGATTCACGCCGTCCGGCCTGCGGCCGATCGCCTTGTCCTGGCTGCCGATAGCACGCCGCAGCCGCTGCTGCAGCAGCTGTCGCTGGCTCTCCGAAAGAGCCGCGCTGCTCGGTGAGGTTTCTGCAGGCACGTGGTGGTCCTCTCGGTGTCGCGGCACGTTATCGCCGGACCGCGCGGTGCTTCATGTCGTGTCCGTGGCAGGGGTCTGGGGCTGGTCCAGCAGGCTCTGTGCCTGGTCATCGGTCAATGCGGCGATCTCGGCGACGAGCTGTTCCTCGATCGCGGCGGCCTGGTCCACGAGGACCGGGTTCTCGAACAGGCTGCGGACCGAGACCTCGACTCCGAGCCCGGCGCGGACCCGGGCGATCACCCGCGCTGCCAGCAGCGAGTGCCCGCCCAGGTCGAAGAAGTTGTCGTCGATGCCGACCTGGTCCAGGCCCAGGACGTCGGCCCAGATGCCGGCCAGCAGCGACTCCGCGCCGGTGCGCGGGGCGCGGTAGGCCGCCG
>JASHXJ010000111.1 GCA_030043595.1 Trebonia sp. | reverse complement strand
GCCGGCCCCTGTCACCAGCAGCGCCCGGCGCGCGCCGCCATGCCGCCGCCCCGCGGCGGGCGGTCTGGCCTGCGCCAGGGTCGATCCGTGGTCCCGCATCAGATCCTCGAAGAGCTGGTCTGCGAACTTAGTCATTGCTGTCACTCCTGATCTGGTCCGTCGTTGTCGCGTGCTTGCGCAGCCAGGCGCGGGTCCGCATCAGCCGCATGCGTACCGCCCCGGGCGTGAGCCCGAGGGCCGCCGCCGCCTCTTTCGGCGCGAGTCCCGCGATGTCCACGAGCTCGACCACCGCCCGGTCGCGTTCGGGCAGCGTGGCCAGCCCGGTGACCAGGTCCCGGCCCGCTCGCTGCGCGTCGATCCTGTCGAGCAGTTCCTCGACCTGATCCGGACCCAGGTCGCGGCGGCCCGCCAGTCGCAGCAGCTTGTGCTGCTGCTGGCTGTGCGCCTGGCAGTACGCGGCGTAGACGTTCCGGGCGATCCCGAACACCCACGACCGCGCGGTGCCCTTGCGCGGATCGAAGGACCCGAAGGAGGTGATCACCGCGACGAAGGTGTCCGCGGTGAGGTCGGCCACCACCTGCGGCTCGGCGCTGCGCCGGGCGAAGTAGGCGGTCACCGCCTCCACGTTCGCCCGGTAGAGCCGCTCGAACTCAGCCGTCGCGCCGTCGCCGGCGCCCCGCTCCCTGGTCGCGCCGGCCGTGCTCGCCGCTGCTGTTCTCTCGGTCACGTACCTAGTTGCCTCATCGCCGCCATCGCGTCACGCGCCCTCTGTCGGTGCACGCGAGTTTCATATACGATTCATCCTGCGATGGCAGAACAGCCGCTGGTAGGCCAGCATCCGAAGCCTCCGTCGAAGATCGTCGCGGTGCACTCGAGCTACCGCAGCCGGGCGATGGAGCGCGGCAGCCTTCCGTCGTGGCCGTCCTACTTCCTCAAGCCGCCGAACACCATCGCAGCTGACGGCGACCGGGTCAAGAGGCCGCCGGGGTGCGAGCTGCTCGCGTTCGAGGGCGAGGTCGCGCTGATCATCGGCACGCGGGCCACGCGGGTGCCGCCGGCGCGGGCGTGGGAGCACGTCGGGTGGGTGACGGCGGCCAACGACTTCGGGGTCTACGACCTGCGGTACGCCGACAAGGGCTCGAACGTCCGGTCCAAGGGCATCGACGGGTTCACGCCGCTCGGCCCCCGCCTGCTCGACGCGCGCGGCATCGACCCCGAGCGCGTCCGGCTGCGCACGTGGGTGAACGGCGACCTGGTTCAGGACTCGGTCAGCGGACAGGACCTGCTGTTCTCGTTCGCGGACATCGTGGCCGACATCTCCAGGCTCACCACCCTCGAGCCAGGCGATGTGATCCTGACAGGCACTCCGACCGGCGCCACGGTCGTCAGGCCGGGGGACCTCGTCGAGGTCGAGGTCAGCGCGGGCGGCGAGGCGACGGGACGGCTGCGCAGCCCGGTCACGGAGGCGGACTACGAGCTCACCCCGCCCGGCGCGATGCCGCAGGCCGACGACACGCAGCGCGAACTGGCCTACGGGGCGCGCGGCGCGGGCGGCGACGCGGGAGCAGCAGCCGGGTCGTGGCAGGAGCTGCTGGACGCGATCGGCGCCGTCAGCACCGCGACGCTCGCGTCGCAGCTGCGCAAGCGCGGCTACGACTGCCTCACGCTCGACCGGCTGCACACGACGCGCCCGGACCTGAAGATGGCCGGCTTCGCCCGCACCCTGCGGTACGTCCCGCTGCGCGAGGACCTGTTCGCCGCCCACGGCGCCGGGATGAACGCGCAAAAGCGTGCGGTCGAGCAGGTCAGGGCCGGCGAGATCCTGGTCATCGAGGCGCGCGGCGACCCCACCGCCGGCACGGTCGGCGACATCCTGGCGCTGCGCGCCCAGGTAAAAGGAGCCAGGGGCATCGTCACCGACGGCGCCATCAGGGATTTCGCGGCGCTGAAGAACCTGGCCATCCCGGTCTACTACGGCGCGACCCACCCGGCGGTGCTCGGCAGGCGGCACGTGCCGTGGGAGACAAACGCCACGATCGCCTGCGCGGGCGTGACCGTGCAGCCAGGCGACATCATCGCCGGCGACGCCGACGGAGTCATCGTCGTCCCGCGGCACCTGGCGGCAGAGGTGGCCAGGGACGCCGCGGAACAGGAACGACAGGAAGAGTTCATCGCCGAGCAGGTGGCCAAGGGCGAGCCGATCGACGGACTGTACCCGATCGGGAAGAAGTGGCAGGCTGCCTACGAGGCGTGGGTAGCAGGAAATGGGGGCAGGCAGGCATGAGGTTCCGCAGCGACCCCGCGCAGATCCGCGGCTCGATCGCGCCAGTGGTCTCCCCGTTCACCGCCGATGGCGGGCCCGATCTCGACGGCCTGCGCGCCCTGATCCGCTGGCAGCTCGACGGCGGCTCGCACGGCATCTCGCTCGGCGGGTCGACCGGTGAGCCGAGCGCGCAGTCGACGCAGGAGCGCGCCACCGCGATCAGGGCAGCCGCCGAGCAGATCGGCGACCGGGTGCCGTTCGTGCCAGGTACCGGCTCGGCGAAGCTCGACGAGACGCTCCAGCTCACGGCCGTGGCAGAAGAGGCGGGCGCGGACGCGGTGCTGATCATCACCCCGTACTACGCGCGGCCCACCCAGGAAGGCCTGTTCAGCTGGTACTCGACCGTGGCGCGCGAGTTCCCCGGCCTGCCGGTCATCGCCTACAACGTGCCGTCGCGCACCGCGGTGGACATCGCGCCGGAAACCGTCGCCCGGCTAAGGCGCGCGCACGACAACATCGTCGGGGTCAAGGAGACCACGAAGGACTTCGAGCACTTCTCCCGGGTGCTGCACGTGGCGGGCCGCGACACCCTCGTCTGGTCGGGGATCGAGCTGCTCTGCCTGCCGCTGCTGGCGCTCGGCGGCGCCGGCTTCGTCAGCGCGACGGCGAACCTCGCGCCGGGCGCGGTGGCGCGGATGTACGAGCACTGGGAGGCCGGCGAGTTCGACAAGGCACGGGAACTGCACTTCGGCCTGCATCCGGTGACCGACGTGATCTTCACGGAGACCAACCCCGCGGCGGCCAAGTGGGTGCTGGCGCAGGCTGGCCTGATCGGATCGGGGTTCGTCCGGCCGCCTCTCGTGCCGCTCACCGAGCCCGGCCAGCGCCGGGTCCGGGAGCTGCTCAGGCAGGGCGCCGCCGTGCTCGAAGGACCGGTGGCACGGGTGGCAGCCGCCACGGCCGCTTCCGCCCTGCCGGGCCCGCATGAGTCAAAGGAGCCTTAGCCCGTGATCCCGGAAAAGATTCTGCACT
The DNA here is from genome assembly GCA_030043595.1 of Trebonia sp. Taxonomy (GTDB): domain Bacteria; phylum Actinomycetota; class Actinomycetes; order Streptosporangiales; family Streptosporangiaceae; genus Trebonia. The sequence goes on along the minus strand of JASHXJ010000111.1, from coordinate 1,913 downwards.
TCATCGGCGGGCGGCAGGTGCCCAGCGTGAGCGGGCGGACGTTCGACGTGGCCGATCCGGTGACGAACACGGTCTACGCGCAGGCGGCGGCCGGCGACCTGGACGACGTGGACAAGGCCGTCGAGGCGGCGGCGGTCGCGTTCGCGACCGGCCCGTGGCCGTCGATGGCGGCCCGGGCACGGGCGAAGGTGCTGGTCAGGATCGCCGACGCCATCGAGGTCCGCGGGGAGGAACTCGCGGCCCTGGAGACATTCGACACCGGGCTGCCGGTCACCCAGGCGCGCGGGCAGGCCGCCCGGGCGGCGGAGAACTTCCGGTTCTTCGCCGATGTGATCGTCGCGCAGCATGAGGACGCTTTTTCCGCTCCGGCCCAGCTCGGTTATGTTGTGCGCCGTCCGGTGGGCGTCGCCGGGCTGATCACGCCGTGGAACACGCCGTTCATGCTCGAGACGTGGAAGCTCGCGCCCGCCCTGGCGTCCGGGTGCACGGTCGTGCTGAAGCCGGCCGAGTGGACGCCGCTGTCGGCGAGCCTGCTGCCGGACATCATGACCGAGGCCGGTGTGCCCGAAGGCGTGTTCAACGTCGTGCACGGCATCGGCGAGCAGGCAGGGGCGGCACTGGTCAGCCACCGCGGCGTGCCGCTGATCTCGTTCACCGGCGAGACGACGACCGGGCAGATCATCATGCGGTCGGCCGCCACGCACCTGAAGGGCCTGTCGATGGAGCTCGGCGGCAAGTCGCCGTGCATCATCTTCGCGGACGCGGATCTCGACCTGGCGGTGGACAGCGCGCTGTTCGGCGTGTTCTCGCTCAATGGCGAGCGCTGCACGGCGGGCTCGAGGATTTTGGCCGAACGATCCGTGTATGACTCCCTCGTCTCCCGGCTCGCCGAGCGGGCGGCACGTATCCGCGTGGGCGATCCCTCGGACCCGGCCACTGAGATCGGGGCGCTGGTGCACCCGGAGCACTACGAGCGGGTCATGTCGTACGTGCGGGCCGGCGTCGCGGAGGGCGCGCGGCTCGTCGCCGGCGGCGCGCGGCCCGCGGGGCTGCCGTCGGGCAACTTCCTGTCCGCGACGGTGTTCGCGGACGTGACGCCGTCGATGCGGATCTTCCGCGAGGAGATCTTCGGGCCGGTGGTGTGCGTGACGCCGTTCGACTCCGAGGAGGAGGCCATCGCGCTCGCGAACAGTACCCGGTATGGTCTGGCGGCCTATATCTGGACGTCGGACCTGCGCCGCGCGCACCGCGCGGCCGGTCTTGTGGAATCGGGCATGACGTGGGTTAACTCGCATAACGTGCGGGATTTGCGCACGCCGTTCGGCGGGATCAAGGCGAGCGGGGTCGGTCGCGAGGGCGGGCAGCACAGCATCGACTTCTACACCGAGTCCAGGATCGTGCACGTGGCTTTGGGGGACACGCACGTCCCCCGGTTTGGAGCGTGAGCTTATGTCGTCGCTACCCCCGCCTCCGGACATCGTGCGGTCCGCGTACGCCACGCTCATCGTGACGTCGCTCGGCGAGGCGCGGCACTTCTGGGTCGACCTGCTCGGGTTCGTCGTGACGCAGGACGACGATTCGTCCCTTTACCTGCGCGGATATGACGAGCTCACGCACCACAACCTGATCCTGCGGGCCGGTCCGGCGGCGGCGGCGGGCCCTCTCGGCTTCCGGGTGCGGTCGGTCGCGGACCTGTCCCGGGCGGAGGCGTTCTACGGGGCGCAAGGCTGCCGGACCGAGCGGCTGCCCGCGGGAGCCGTGCGAGGCCAGGGCGAGACGGTACGGGTCGAGGACCCGCTCGGCTTCCTGGTCGACTTCTTCGCCGCCGCCGCGCACCCCGAGCGCCTGCAGCAGCGCTACGACCTGCGCCGCGGGGCCGAAGTCGCGCGGCTTGACCACTTCAACATCTGCGT
>JASHXJ010000110.1 GCA_030043595.1 Trebonia sp. | reverse complement strand
GCCGGCATGCCCGCCCGCGGCGGTCAGCGCCGCGCTTGGCGTCGTTGACAGCGCGGCGCGCGCCCCGAGCCCGATCGCGCTGACCGCCAGCAGCAGGGCTACGGCGCCGACACGGATCGCCGCGGGCAGGCCGGCCTTGGCGTCCACTCCGCCCTCCTTACGCGCGCGCTTTCTCGTACTGCTGGCCGAACACCTGCCGGTACAGGTCCTGGCCATAGCTGGTGGCCAGCGGCTCGCCCTCCGGGAGCTTGAATGTGCGGTGCCCGTCGGGCTGCCGCTCGGCGCGCAGGAACAGGGCCGTGCCCTTATTAGAGGAGTAGCAGTATCCGGCCAAGTCGTACAGGTGGGTGACAAAGACGATACGGATGCCGGCCTCGGTGAGGGCGCGGATGATCTGGCGGGCGATCTCCGAGCCCTCACGCTCGTTGGTGGAAGCGAACGACTCGTTGCACAGCAGCAGCCCGGCGGGGGCGATCTCCGCCGTGATCGCGCTCATCCGGTCGAGCTCCTCGTCCAGCTTCCCCTTCTCCATCGTGGCGTCTTCCTCGCGCTTGAAGTGCGTGAAGATCCCCGAGCAGACGCTGCCTGCGAGCGACTCCGCGGGCACGAACATGCCCGCCTGCAGCATCAGCTGCGCCTGGCCCACCGCGCGCAGGAACGTGGACTTGCCGCCCTGGTTCGCGCCGGTGATCATGATCAGCTGCCTGCCGTCGCCGTCCACATCGTTGCCGGTGACCGTCCCGTCCAGGGTCAGCGCGAGGCTGGCGTCGTACAGGCCGCGGGCGGACAGCCGGTCCGCCCGCGGGGCCGCCGGGACCGGGTAGCACACCGGCTGTCCCCTGGCCGCCAGCTGGCCGCGCAGGTTCAGGCAGCCGAGGTAGAACCCGAGCTCGGCGCGCAGCAGCTGGTAGAAGCTCTTGATATGGTCGGCCGACTGGGCGAGCGAGTTCGCGGTGTCGTTGACGCCGCGGCTGGTCAGCTCGGACAGCGACCGCATCCCTGACTCGTCCCGCTCGGCGATGGTGAAGCTGTAGGACACCCGGTTCCTGGCGGGCAGCCGGTCCCGCCAGCCCCGGCTGGACGGATGCCGGCGCAGCACGTAGCCGGCCCCCTTGTTCCCCTTGCCGAGCCGGGCGCTGATCAGCGTGCCGCGCCGGAAGTCCAGGTCGGACAGGTGAGCTTCCATCTCGGCGAAGTAGTCGTCGGTGAGCTCGCTGGCGAGCATCGCGAAAAACCGGGTGAACCCCTCGGACCGGAATCCAGGCGCGTGCCGTGCGGCCAGGTCCGCGAGGCGGCGCAATGACTTGACGTACAGCCCCATGAGCTGCCGGGACCGGCGCAGGATCGTGTCCGGCGACTCGCGGAACAGGAAGCCGAACACCTGCCGTTCGGCGTTGATCGTCTCGACCGCGAGGTCGTACAGGTCACGGATCGCACCGGGCTGCGCGACGCAGTCGGCCAGCACGTGCTGCCGGTAGGTGATCTCCGCGGGGCTGGCCAGCCCGGAGTGAATTCCCCGCCGCGCGACGGCGTGCAGGAACTTGTCGCCGTCGGCCATCGCATCGAGCAGCGTGCCCAGCTCGAGGTCCGCGGCCAGGTCCTCCTCGTTGACCGGCAGCTCGGCCGCGGGGTCGAAGTCCCGGTCCGGGTACATCAGGAAGGCCTTCATGCTGCCGTGCCTCCGGCTCGCCCGCTCATGTCGCGTCCCAGCCGCTCCTTGAGCTGCGGGTAGGTCAGCCCGTACTTGCGGGCGATCGCCGTCGCGTACGCGAGCCCGTCGGCGGGCTTGCGCACGATCAGGTAGGTGCGCTCCGCCGGGTTGTCCGGCACCACGGTGCCCACCATCGACACGCATGCCTCGGTGCGCGACGCCAGCTCGTCGACGAACGTGACGTAGACGCCGAGCAGGCCGAGCCCGGTCATCTTCTCCAGCACGCGCTCGCCGATGAACCGGGCGTCCCGCAGCGTCGTGGACGCGAAGCTCTCGTTCATGACCAGCAGGCTGCTTCCCGTCGCGTTGTCGAGCACGTCGCGGATCCGGATCAGCTCGTCCTCCAGCTTGCCCCGCAGCGTCGCCAGGTCCTCTTCCCGCTCGAAGTGGGTGAAGATCCGGTCCGGCAGGAACAGGCGGGCGCGCCGTGCGGGGACCGGGTAGCCGAGGCTCGCCAGGTAGTGCACCTGGCCGAACATCCGCGCGAACGTCGTCTTGCCGCCGTGGTTCGGCCCGGTCACCACGAAGATCCGCTCCGCGCCGGAGAGCCGGAAGTCGTTGGTGACGACCGGAGCGGACCGGGGCACGAGCTTGGCGGCGAGCGCGAGGTCGAAAGCCGCGTCCGTTTCGGTTTCCTTGTCCGCCCCGGACACCCGCGGGTGGCAGAACTCCAGGCCCGCGGCCTTCATCGGGGCGATGTAGTCCAGGTAGGCGAGGTAGAACTGGACCTCGCGGTCGAATGCGCGCACGGTGTCGTCGAGGAACCCCGCCTGCCGCTCGCAGAAGCCGTCGAGCGCGGCGAACACGTCGGGGAACAGCCGGGCGACCCGGTCCGCGATCCACTCCTCGACGTGGTCCATCTCCGGCCAGTTCCTGAACGTGCCGTGGTAGTCCCTGACCGCTCCGGTGGCGAACTTCGCGAACGTCGCGACGACATCCGCGCTGAAGTCGGCCTCGCCCTCGTACCGGCTGACCGTGACCCGGTTGCCCCTGATGTTGACGCAGTACCGCACGCTGTCCAGCGCGCCCGCGACCTCGTCGGCTTCCGCCGCCAGCCCGCTGAACCGCGCCGACCCGGCGTACCCGGACAGGTAGTCGCGGAACGCGGTCAGGGCGCGGGAGCTGACGCCGGCCTCGGCGAACGCGGCGGCCAGCGCTCGCACGGCCGCGCAGTAGCCGCGGGCCGCGTCGAGGAACCAGGACTCCTTCTGGTACCGGTAGCGGAGCTTGCCCGCCTGGGCCAGGCCATCGCGCACGGTCCGCATCCGCCGCGCGAACTCCGCGATCGCCGTCGAGGTCGCCTCGTCGTCCAGATCCCGCAGCACCGCGTGCCGGTACTCGACCGCCGCCGCGTCGCGCAGCGGGATACGGAAGAAGGGCGTCAGATCGTACTGTTCCCGGCCGGCCGCGATCGCGGCGAACACCTGGTCGAGGTTCAGGTCGGCGAAGAACGACGGCTCAGGGGGATCGCCAGCCTCGACGGGCTGGCCGAACAGGATGCTGATCAGCGGCACCGCGAACTCACCCGCACCTCCACCGGCTCGTCGATCCGGCAGAAGCCATCAGCCGAGGGTGGCGGTTGAGGTGGGCTTCATCACCTGTCCCGATTGTACCCGCACGGCCGCCCCGCACGGCCGCCCCGCACGGCCGCCCCGCACGCCTCTTGCTGTTATCACCGCTATCACCGCTATCACCGCCTGTTGCTGTTATCACGGCCCGATGCTGTGCAGGTCCGGCGACAGCAGGTCCGCGATCCGGGTGCACGGCCACGCGGAGCGCCGCCGCTGCGTCTGCTCGGGCGTCTCCTCCATGATCGCGAGGTAGTCGTCCGGACCGTCCCAGCGCGGGCAGCGGCCATACAGCGGGCACGGGCTGCGTGCCGGCCTGCCGATTGCCCGGCACGCCGGCCGCGGGCCTGACCGGAACGCCATCAGCGCCCGCCACAGCAGCAGGACGTCGTCATCGCTTACCTTGGCCATGGCGGCCCCCAGGATGGCTCGGCCAGGGACCGTTGGCGGCATCTCCGCGTTCCCGGCGGGCCCCTCCGCCGTCAGCTCACGGTAGCGCAACGGCGTGTCGCAGCCCACGGTGACGGGCGTCTCAGCCCCCTGTGTCCTGGGCGCCACACGGGCGCCGGTAAACTGACAGTGTCCAGATGATGTCCTGGCGTGGGGGTCTCGGCCTCCCGAAACGCCGCGAAGCTGTGGCTGACGGCTTCTGAGCTCTGGATTCCACCGTGACCGAGGAGCCTTGCAGCGTGCCCGAATCGCCCGCCGACGCGATCCTCGCGGTGCCGGCGCTGCCCGGCCGCGCCGTCCCTGGCGTCCGCCCCGCGCCGTCTGCGCGGCGAGCCCGGGTGCTGCCGCGGGCCGACCGGCAGGAGATCGCCGCGATCTTCGCGGGCGGCGCGCTCGGGACGCTGCTGCGCGCCGCGCTGAGCGAGGCCTTCCCGCAATCGGCGACGTCCTGGCCATGGCCCACGTTCGCGGTCAACATCACCGCGGCGTTCCTGCTCGGCTACTTCGTAACGCGCCTGCAGGAACGACTGCCGCTGTCCAGCTACCGGCGGCCGCTGCTGGGCACCGGGCTGTGCGGCGGGCTGTCGACGTTCTCCACGATGCAAGTCGAGCTACTGCGGATGCTCAGCGCCCACGCGTGGGGACTGGCCGCCGGGTACGCCGCGGCCAGCGTCGCGGCGGGGTACGCGGCGATCCACCTGGCCACCGCGATGGTCAGGAGAGTGCGGGTGCGGCGATGAACGTGCTGGTCTGGGCCGGGGTGGTGCTGATCGGCGGGGCGGGCTCGGTCCTGCGGTTCCTGGTCGACGGCGCCGTGTCCTCGTCCGCGGGCCGCGACTTCCCGTTCGGCACCATGGCGGTCAACATCTCCGGCGCGGTGATCCTGGGCCTGCTGGCCGGGCTCGCCCTCGGGCATGACCAGGCGCTGCTGGCCGGCACCGCCGCCGTCGGCTCCTACACCACCTTCTCGACCTGGATGCTGGAAACGCAGCGGCTGGCCGAGGAACGCCAGTATCACAAGGTCATCCTCAACGTGACCGTCAGCCTCGCGCTCGGCGTCGCCGCCGCGGCGGTTGGCCGCCTGATCGGAAGTCAGCTGTGAACGCGGACTGCCTCAAGCTCACCAGTTATTTCGGCGAGCGCCAGCGCACAGGGAACGCCTTCGTCGCCGACGCCCTGCTCGACCTGTACGGGCGGCACGAGATCGCGACCAGCGTCCTGCTGCGCGGAACCGAGGGCTTCGGGGCCAGGCAGCGCCCGCGCACGGACCGCTCGCTGACTCTGTCGGAGGACCTGCCGCTGGTCGCGGTCGCGGTCGACGCCAGGCCCCGCGTCGAGGCGATCCTCGGCGAAGCGGCGCGCCTGACCAGGAACGGGCTGATCACCCTGGAACGGGCGCGGATGCTGGCCGGCGACATCGGCCCGGTCACCCTCCCGGGCGACCTGCATGAGGCCACGAAGCTCACGGTCTACCTGGGCCGTCAGGAGCGGGTGTACCGCGTGCCCGCGTTCATCGCCGTCTGCGACCTGCTGCACCGCCGCGGTGTCGCGGGCGCCACCGCGCTGCTCGGCGTCGACGGCACGGCGCACGGCCAGCGGGAGCGGGCCACGTTCTTCGGCCGCAACGCGCAGACGCCGATGATGATCATCTCGGTCGGCTCAGGTGAGCAGATCAGCCGGGTGCTGCCCGAGATCGGCGCCCTGCTGCGCCGCCCGCTGCTCACCCTGGAGCGCATCACCATCTGCAAGCGCGACGGGGAGCGCATCGGCTCCCCTGCCGCACTGCCGGGTACGGACGAGACCGGCATGTCGCTGTGGCACAAGCTCATGGTGTACACCTCCGAGGCAGCCCGGTACGACGGCCGGCCGATCCACCGCACGATCGTCCGAAGGCTGCGCACCGCCGGGATCGCCGGAGCGACCACCCTGCGCGGCGTCTGGGGCTTCCACGGCGACCACGCCCCGCACGGTGACAGGCTGCTGCAGCTAGGCCGGCGCGTCCCCGCGGTCACGATCGTGGTCGACACCCCCGAGCGCGTCGCAACGGCGTACTCCATCATCGACGAGCTCACCACCGAGCAGGGCCTCGTCACCAGTGAGACCGTGCCCGCCATGCGGGCCAGCGCAGTCAGCGCGGCGGCCTGACGTCTCGTTACTCGTCGTCGATCAGCCGGGCACACGTACCGAACAGGCGCAGGTCCGCGCCAATCGCTGCCTGGCGGCTGAACGCGGCGGCATCGCCGTCGGACAGGGAGTACCAGCAGAGCCGGTCCGCCAGAGCCAGTGCCTTCGTCACCTCGGCGGCGAGCCGGTCAGCCGACCTCGACTCGACCTCGTCACGCAGGTTTGCTACCTCATGCGATGCGGCATGCTGTGCGGCGGCCTGCAGCTGACCCAGCCGCACGGACAGCTCACCAATGAGATACTCCTGGGTCATCCGTCGCTCCCTGTCGCAGCGACAGGGACTGTTGGCATCCGCGTTTGATGGCGAGCCCCTCCGCCGGTTACCACGATACTCTGACTGGCCGCGCCGTCATCGGACGTCACCGCGCGTCATCGCCGGCTCCTTCGTCCAGCGCCCGTCGGGCGATGGTCCGCACGTTGACGGGAGCGGCCCGGCTCAGCTCGTCGAGCCATGGGCGCAGTGACTCGACGCCCTCGATCGCGATGAGGCTGCGCAGCGCGGCCGCGCGCAGGAAAATGTCACGGCCAGCTTCCACCGCCGCCCGCAGCGCCGGGACGCTCTCGCGTGCTCTCAGCTTGCCGAGAGTCGTCGCGGCCAGTACCGCCCGGTCCCCGTCAGGGTGGTGCAGCGCCCAGATCAGGCTGCCAGTCCAGGAAAGACCGGCGGGCGGTTCAACCGGTTCGCCGCAGGCGTCGCACGGCCCGGCGGGGTGATCGTTGAGCGCGTAGCAGTGAAAACACCAGAACATGCCGCCGCCGTGCCTTCCCTTGCTCAGCAGGGACCGTTGGCACTGGCGCGATTGCGGCGAGCCCCTCCGCCGCTGGTGATCTTACCCGGGCCGCCGCACGCGGCCATCTGGCAGAATCTGACAGGTACCGGGTGATGGGGCTCACCCAGGAATCGCGGCCCGGTAAGCCGGGCGCGCTGACGGTCCCTGGCCATAGGACCAGGAGGTTCCATGCCGCCAAGCCGCCAGCCTGTCATCGCGTCACCCGCGCTGAAGTTCGTGATCATGGTCGGCATCATGAGCTTCTTCGCCGACTTCACCTACGAGGGCTCGCGCAGCATCACCGGCCCGTACCTGGGCTTGCTGGGGGCGGGGGCGTTCACGATCAGCGTGGTCAGCGGAACCGGTGAGTTCATCGGGTACAACATCCGGCTGGCCTCCGGGCGCGGTGCGGACCGGACCGGCCGGTACTGGCCGGTCACGATCGGCGGCTACATCCTGCAGATGTCGGTCGTTCCGCTGCTCGCGCTGGCCGGGACCTGGCAGGTGGCCGCGGTGCTGATCGTCGCCGAGCGGATCGGCAAGGGGATACGGAACCCGCCGCGGGACGCGATGCTCTCGCACGCGGCGAAGGAGATCGGCTACGGGCGGGCGTTCGGGCTGCACGAGGCGCTCGACCAGTTCGGGGCCTTGTTCGGCCCGCTCCTTGTCGCACTGGTGCTGACGGTCAGTCACCACGACTACAAGGCGGCGTTCGCGACGCTGGCGGTCCCGGCCGCCATCATGCTGTCGCTGCTGGCTGTGGCACGGCTGCTCTACCCGCGCCCGCGGGACCTGGTGGCCGGCCCCGCCGTCCCGGGCGCTGTCCGCCTCCCCCGTGCCTTCTGGATCTACCTGGCCGCGGCGGCACTGGCGGGCGCGGGCTTCGCCGACTTCCCGCTGATCGCCTACCACTTCCAGCGCGCGGGAACCGTGTCCGCGGACCTCACGCCCGTGGTCTACGCGGTCGCGATGGCCGTCAGCGGCACCGGGTCACTGATCCTGGGCCGGATTTTCGACCGGGCCGGGATCGGCGCGCTCGTCCCGCTGACGATCGTCTCGGCCGGCTACGCGCCGCTGGTGTTCCTCGGCGGGTTCTGGGCGATCCTGGCCGGCTCGGCGCTGTGGGGCCTGGGCATGGGCGTGCAGGAATCGCTTATCCCGGCCGCGGTCGCGCCGATGGTCTCCGCCGACCGCCGGGCCTACGCCTTCGGACTGTTCACCGCCGCGTACGGCACGGCCTGGGTGCTCGGCAGCATCGTGATCGGCGTCCTCATCGACGTCTGTCCAGGGGGGCTCGTGGCGTTCTGCGTCGTCGCCGAGCTCGCGGCGATCCCGCTGCTCCTGGCCGTTCGCAGCCGGCTGAAGGCCGCTCCGTGATCGCGAGGCGGGGCACGTGAACGGGCTGACGGCCTACCAGGATCGCCGGCTCGAACTCGGCGACATGCTCCGCGCGGCACTGCACCTGGCGCGCTCGCGCGGCGACGCGGACGCGGCCGAGCGGGCAAGGGAACTGCTGGCGCGCCTTGCCACGGACCGGTTCCGGCTCGCCATGGTGGGACAGTTCAGCCGGGGCAAGAGCACGCTGATGAACGCGCTACTCGGCGGCGCGTACCTGCCGATGGGCGCCCTCCCGATGACCTCGGTGATCACCACCGTCCGGTACGGCAGCCGGCCGAGGGCGATAGTGCGCCGTCATCATGCCGCGTTTCCCGTCGAGGTCCAGCTCGGCGACGTGGCGGAATTCGTCGCACAGTCGAGCGTGCGGCGCGCGCAGATGCGGGTGACCTCGGTTGAGGTGGAGGTTCCCGCGGAGATCCTGCGTCTGGGGTTCGAGTTCGTCGACACCCCCGGCGTCGGATCGGCCATTGTCGCCGGCACCGCGGCCACAAGGCAGTTCCTTCCCCAGGCCGATGCCGTGGTCTTCGTGACCGGTTTCGACTCGCCGCTGACTGAGGCAGAGGCTGACTTCCTCGCCGAGGCGTCCCGGCACGCGGGCGCCATGTTCCTTGTGCTCAACAAACGCGACCTGGTCAGTGACCGTGAGGCCGTCGATGTGCAGGATTTCGTGCGCCGCCGCCTGCGCGAGGACCTGGGGATGGGTGCGCCCCGGTTGTTCGCGCTGTCCGCGCTTGACGCGCTGGACGGCGTCCTTCACGGCGACCAGGGCCGCCTGTCCGCAAGCGGGGTTCCGGGCCTGCGCGCCTCGCTGGCCGAGTTCCTGACCGCGGACAAGACCCGGGTCTTCCTGCGCAATGTAGCCGACCGGGCAGCCACGCTGGTCGCCGCGCAGCGCCGGGGCCTGGAGCTCGGGCGGCTGGCCCGCGACGACGGCGTGCGCGTCACCGAGGTTCTGGCGGCTTTCGACGCGCGAATGGCGGAACTCACTGGTCAGCAGCGCCGGACTGCCGCCCGGATCGCCGGCATCATCGATGCCGGCCTGCCGGACCGGCTGGCCGCCCGGAGCGAGGCATGGCAGGCCGAACTGCGGAACCTGGTCGCCCCTGTGATAGACGAAGCATCCGCCGCCGCGGCGGCAAGCCAGCCGGCCGGCGCACTGCTGGAGGACGGCCGGGTCAGGCTTGAACGAGCCGGCCAGGACGTGACCGGCCCGTGGCTGCGGCGGCGGGCCGGTGAGGTACAGGAACTGCTCACGGGCATGGCGGCCAGCGAGATCGGCGCCTTGCTTGAGACGGCCCGCTCCCCTGGCTCGATAGGTGCGCAGATAGCAGGGCTGGCCGTCGGGGAGCACAGTCAGGAACTGACAGGCTGGTCCGCGACGGATCTCCCCGACCTGACCGTCCGGGAGCCCAGCTGGGTCGTTTCGGCGGAACCGCCCCGGCGCGCGCGCCGCAAGGCGGGTTCCTGTGACCCGGAGGTCCGGCAGCGTCTGGCCGACGCGCTCACCGCCACAGTCGCCGAGTTCGAAGAGCAGGCGCGCGTCCAGCTTCAGGAAGCGGCCCGCACCTGGGCTTCCAGGCTTGGGGATCAGGCCGGCGAACAGGCCGACCAGGCAGCCGAACGCTTCCGTCGCAGCGTGCGTACACCGCCGCGCGAGGAGGACATGGCCGCGCTAGACGATCTGCGCACGCGGCTCGACGGTTTGCGTGCCGTACTCGCCGACGGAGTCTCATCTGCTGACAGGGCCGCCGTGCCCCAGGACCTGCCCCGCGCCGCAGGTCCTGGCACCGGTCCTGGCAGTGGCTGCGTGATATGCACGCGGATGGAGCAGGCCCTCGGCGAGGAGCTTCGCCGCTGCCAGTTCCTGCTCGCTACCCGCGTGAGCGACCAGGCACGGCACGCGCAGGCGGGCGGCTACTGCCCGCTGCATACCTGGCAGTACGCGTCGATCGCGTCGCCGCTCGGAATCTCGGCGGGGTACGCCGGACTAGCGGTGGCTGTCGCGGACGCCCTGGAGTCGGCCGGGGACAGTGACCGGCCGCCGGAGGAGCTGGGCCGCGCCGTCGCCGCACTGACACCCGGAGCCGGCGAGTGCGCCGTGTGCGGGACGCTGGCCGCTCGTGAGCGCGCCACGATCGCCGACATCGTCTCCGGCGCCTTGAGTGGCACGCTGTGCCTGCGGCACCTGGCGCTGGCGCTGTCCGCGGGACCCTCGCCCGAGGCCGCCCACGAAATGCTGCGTGCGCTCGCCGCGGCCCTGCGCCGCGACAGCGACGACATGCGCGGCTACGCTCTCAAGCGGGAAGCCCTGCACAGCGGCCTGGTCACCGACGAGGAATCCCGCGCCTACCAGGATGTACTGCGCCGCCTTGCGGGACCGCCCTCGCTCACCCTGCCCTGGTCAGACGTAGACGGCTGAGGTGATTTTCCCACCGCAATCACTTACAATGTGATCAGTCACGCGATGAGGCTCGCGTAGTCCCGGAATTCCTCCGGGGTGATGGCCTCTACCTATCTGGCGTTATGAACGCGCGTCGCAGGTGGAGGTCTTAATGGCACTCCGGGATTCTATGGCCGCCGGGGCGGTGCCGCGATGAGCCTCAGCCCATGGGAAGAGCAAGTCCTGGCATCCCTCAACGAGCAGCTCACTGGCACCGATCCTGAGCTGGCGGCGCTCATGGATACCTTCAGCAGGCTCGCGCAGGACGAGCACATGCCAGTCCGTGAGGCTATTCGCGGCCGGTCACGCCGGCTGCACCGTCGTCCGCGACGCGTGCAGAGCCACGTCCGGCCGGGCTTTGCCCGCCGGCCCCTCCGGCGCCTGGGGATCGGACAAGCCGCGCTGCTGCTGTGGGTGGTGATCTCCGTCGCCCTGATCGCTGTCGGCGTTACGCTCAGCCGCGGCGACGGCAGCACTGGCTGCCCGGCAGCCGTGTCACTGGTCTGTGCAAGCAGCGTTCCCTCGCAGACTTCTTCCCCGGCCGACACTGGGAGAGCCAGCACTCACTCGCAGCCATGATGAGACGGCCTCATGGCGACCGGCCCTGGCCTGTACGCCGCGTCGGTCAACACGGCGGCGGAACCGGGCGCCGGTCGTTACCCGGGAACGTCATAGGTCTTCCCGGCGCGGGCGTTGGGCGGCTGTGCGCTCTGGCGGCGGCGCCAGTCCCCGGGCAGGGTGGCTTCGAGCACGTCGTCCACGGTGAGGATGCCGATCATGTGACGGCGCTCGTCCACAACCGGGATCGTGAACAGGTTGTAATCGCTCATCAAGACCGCGACGTCGGCCACGCCAGTGCCGGCGCCGACTCGGATCGGGTCGTACTCGCATACCTCGCCGAGCTCCGCGTTCGGATCGGCTTGCACGAGGCTGACAAGCTTGACGATGCCGAGGAGGCGACCATCGTCGGCCAGCACATGGATGCTGGTGAGCGCTTCGGGCTGCAGGGTGCGTGACCTGCCGACAGCGGCCAGGGCCTGACCGACCGGGGTACTCGCGGGCAGCGTGAGATAGTCAACGCCCATCAGGCCGCCCGCGCTGGCGGGGTGGAAGCCGAGCAGGGTCGTCACCTTGATGCGCTGGCCTGCGGGCATCAGATCTAGCACCGGCTGGCGGCGGCGCTGCGGAAGGCCGGCGATCGCGTCCGCTGCGTCGTCGGCGCGCATCCGGGCCAGCACCTCGGCGATCTCTGCGTCGGCCCGGGCTCTCAGCAGCCGGATCGCCAGGTTCTCGTCGAGTTCCTCGAATACGTCCGCTTCGAGTTCGGGGTCGGTATGCACGTGACCGAGGATTTCTGTCTTCTCCTGCGTGGACGCCTCTTCCAGCAGGTCGGCGATCTGGGCCGGCTTCAGCCGGCGGATGCGGCCGAACGGGCGGCCCGGGACCGCACCTGAGGTCTGGCCGATCAGCGGCTCGAATCGCGACCAGTCGCGAAGCGGGCGCTGTCGGCGCGCACTAGCGCGCCGGTGCCCCAGCGGGCGACGCCGCCGACGGCGGGTGTCGACCCTGGCGAGGACCCACTCCCCGGCCCGCTGCTGCACTTCGACGTCGGTAGCCCTAGTCAGGCCCCCGGTCTCGACGTCGATCAGCCGGTGGCCGAGCACGTCGGCGCGCAGCAGGACCTCCCCGCTGCGGCGCGTGAAGCGGCGCAGGTCAAGCCGCGCGCTGGTGAGCTGGAAGGATTCGCCGTCGAAGGAACTGACCTGCTCCACGGGCACCAGCACTTCGCTGTCCCCGACGCTGCCTACTCCCCCGATTACCAGCGGCAGCTCAGCGTCGCGCAACCGGACGACGACGTCAGACAGCCGGCCCAGCGGCTCCCCCGCAGGGGTCGTGATCGGGCGCTTCAGCAACTCCGAGAGGCGAAGGGTGCACCCGGCAGCCGCAGGGCGAGAGGGGCTTTCATCGCATGTCACAGGGCATCGCCTCAGCCTTAGAACAACGTTCCTGCAGAGGCCATCACCGCTACGTGAGCGGGGTTGACAGCGAGCCCCATCGCTGGCTCCAGCGTACCCTGGCCGGCTTCGCAGGCCCAGTGGCCGGCAGCCGGTACAAGCCGGTAACCGGAACGGTCCTCGGCCCTGACTTCACGCGATATTGAGCTCGGCGCCGACGCCGGTGAGGATGATCCCGGCAGTGGCCAGTGCCGCCGCCCACAGCAGGGGATTCCCGCCGAGCCTGCGGCCTACCACCAGTCCCAGGAGCGTCAGCATGCCTACCGCCAGGGCGAGGGGAAGCCACCGGTATGCGGGCACGGCGACCGCGATGCCCAGGGGCAGAAGGGCGCCGCAGTAGCTGGCCAGACTGGCCTGAGCCGCGTCGGCCAGTGCATCCCGGCGGGCCGCCCGGCCTAGCCTGGTCGTGGCAAGCGCACCGCGCTGCAGAAGGTTCAGCTGCCTGCTGGCACGGATCAGACCCGTTCGCAGCTCGACATACCTGGCGACGAAGATGGCGAATACCGCGGTAACCAGCGCGAACGAAGCGACCCGAAGTGCCAGCCCCAGGCCGACTCCGCTGCCGCTGCCGAGAATAGAGCGCGCGGTCAGGCCCAGCGCGTTGGTGATCCCGTCCAGCAGGCCCAGCACGACCGGCAGCACGCTGACGCCCGGGCGCAGCCTGGCCGGCCGCCGACGCGGCTGCCGACTCACCGCTTCCGCGCTATCCGCTCCACGAGCCGCTCCCCCGCCGCCAGCTCGTCGATGCTGTGCACCACCGCCCCCGTGGATTCAATGGCCCGGAACAGGGCGTCCAGATCTATGTCGTCTCCCTCGACGGTGACGTCCATGCCTACCGTCTGCACGTCGATCTCGGTGACGGTGATGTTCAGCCCCGCCACGCCCTGAGTGGCATTGATCGCCATCGCGATCTCGACGATCTCAGGCCGCTGGATCGCCTTGTCCACGTCCAGGAGCACCCTGCGGATCCTCATTCCCCTCTCCGTCCTTCCAGAAGGCGGCCCCGGCTCCGGTTCCCGCGCACGCCGCTCCGCCCCGGGCAGCAGGCCGGTGACGGGGAACACGATATCCGGCGTGCGCATGCGGTCATGACGCGAGACGCCGTCCCGGCCGCGGGGCGATTGGCCCGCAACAAAGGTCGGCATACCATTGATGCGTGGCCGTGTGCCACGCGGCGGTGGATCCCGCCGTGCGCGCCCTTTCAAAGGGCGGGCTTTCGCCAGCTGGCCGATGGGTCCTGCTTCCCAGATCAGGGAGGGGGGACTTGTCATGGCCTGGATGACCGGGGATGAAGCCGCGTTTGGTTCCTCCGGAACAGCGTCTGGGCCACCGCCGCGCCCCGCGTTCGCCGGACAGCTGATCCGGCCGCCCGATCCGGGACCGTACCAGCATGCGCCCTGTTTGAGCAGGGAGACGACCCTCGATGCCTGAATCCAGACCAGCCCAGGGAAGGGAGCGGACTATGTCAGAACCCGCCAGGCAGGAAATACGGCCGCAGGCCCTGCGGGCCCTCGCGACAGCCGCGGATGTAATGCGGCCCGCGCTCACAGCGGTCGAGCCAAACGACCACGCCGCCGCGGCCGCGTATCTGATGCGGCACGCCGGCGCGACCTCCCTCGTCGTGATAACGGACGAGGAGACCAGAAAGCCGATCGGACTCATCACCGAGGCAGACATCGTCAGGGCGGTGGCGGATGGCAAGAATCTCAATGATGTCCGGATTCTCGCCCTGATGACCGGTAACCCCATCGTCATCCAGAGCACGTCAAGCATCCGGGAGGCGGCCAGGACCATGGTGGCCTGCCATTTCCGGCACCTGCCAGTCGTCGGGGAGGACGGCTGCCTGAAGGGCATGGTCGACATCCTGGACATCTGCGCTGCGCTGCTCGGACCGTCAGCAGGAACTCCGTAGGTAATGCACCGGATGGATCAGCCGGTTGCAGACGGGTCCGGCGGCACGACGGCGGTCTCCCGCGCGTCTCGGACCCGGCTGCTGCCGCCGGGGGCTGCTGCCCCGGCAGCGGGGAACACGGCTTCGTCCTCATCCAGCCAGCCACCGAGGCGGTAGTAAAGGTCCTCCCCGAAGCTGGTGGGGAGCGGGTCTTTGACGGCGAGCTTGTAGTTGCGGCGGCCGTCGGGCTGGCGCTCGGCCCTCAGGAAGAGCGTGCTGGCTGCGTGCTGGCGGCGGAAGCGGTCGGCGAAGTCGAACCGGTGGGAGACGAAGAATACCTTGACCTGGGCGTCGAGCAGGGCGCGGACGACCTGGTAGCCGATCTCCGAGCCTTCCCGCTCGTTGGTCCCGGCGAAGGACTCGTTGAACAGCATGAGACAGTGCGGGCCGATGTGGTCAGCGATGGCGCTCATCCGGAACAGCTCGTCGTCCAGGCGCCCGCTGGTCATGCTGGGGTCCTCTTCGCGGATGAAGTGCGTGAAAATGCCGCGCGCGGCATCCGCCTGGTAGGACCGCGCCGTGACGAACAGCCCGCATTGCATCATGAGCTGAGCCACGCCGACGCTGCGCAGGAACGTCGATTTCCCTCCTGAGTTCGCGCCGGTGACGATGACCAGCGGCTTCCCGCCAGCCTGCACGTCGTTGCCCACGGCCGGGTCTGCTGACTGCAGCTCCAGGCAGGCGTCGCGCAGGTCCGTGCACGCGAACGCAAGCGCTGGCGGCTGAGCGGGCTCGGGGACGATGACGGGTGCCCCTTTGGCCGCCAGCCGGTCGGCGAGGTTGAGGCAGCTGACGTAAAAACCCAGCTCGCCCCGCAGCATGGCGAAGTAGCTGCCGATGTGGTCAGCGGACTGGGCGGCCGCGTTGGCGACCAGGTTCATGCCCCGGCTGGTGAGGTCGGACAGGATCTGGCCGCCCGCCTCGTCGCGGGGCGGCAGGGTGAAGGAGTAGACCGAGCGCGACCCGATCCCCAGCCGCTCCCGCCACCGCCTGTGGTCATCGCCGGGAGCGCGCAGCACGAAGCCCATTCCGCCGTTGTCCCTGTCCAGCTCGGCGCTGATCAGCAGCCCGGCGCGGAAGCGCAATCGCCTGAGGTGGTCGCTGACCTCCGCGAAGTACTCGTCGTCCAGGTCACGGTGCAGCGTGCCGAACAGCGCCCGCAGCCCGTCAGAGCCGAACTTCCCGGCATGGTCATCGGCGATCTGCCGCAGCTGCCGCAGGCGGGCTACGTAGGCTTCCAGGTGGATGACCGCGCCGGAGAGGTTAGAGGAGGGAGTCTGGTAACTCGAGCCGTACACTCCCCACACGTGGCGCTTGTCAAGGACAGCGCCGGCCGCGACGTCGTACATCTGCCGGATCACGTCGGGCTGGGCGAGGCAGTCGGCCAGGATCCGTTGCCGGTACCGGATGGCCTCCGGGTCGTGCAGGCTGGTTAGCAGTACCTTGCCGGATACGTCATACAGGAACTTGTCACCGCCTGCCATCGCCTCCAGCAGGGTGGTCAGCTCCAGGTCCCGGGTCAGGTCTTCGTGCCAGGGAGGCAGGCCAACGCCGAAGTCAAAGTCCTGGTCCCGGTGCAGCAGGTAGACCTTCACGACGCAACCCTTCCGCGCAGCCGCTCGTAGGTGAGGCCGTACTTCTCGGCGATGGCCAGCGCATAGGCCAGCCCGTCCGCTGGCTTGCGGACCACCTTGTAGGTGCGCTCGGCCGGGTTCTGCGGAACGATCGTGCTCATCATGCTGACGACGGCGTCCCCGGCG
>JASHXJ010000109.1 GCA_030043595.1 Trebonia sp. | reverse complement strand
GCTGCGTCATCGCCGGCTGGGTGACACCCTCGCGGGCCGCCAGCTGGGTGAGCCGGCTTGGTCCCGAGCGCTGGAGCGTCGCCAGCGTGGCGGCCGCGGTCATGGAGAGCTCGGCCGGCTGGATGAGCGACCGGAACAGCGCCACGACCCGCTCGAGGTCGATAGCGAGGTGCGCCGCGAGCTCCTCGCTGCCCATGACCCCGTCAGAATTTTCCATAAGCTACTTATATCACGTGCTTATGAAATTAGCCATCAGGAGTGGCGGGGGGAAGGCGGCTGACGAAATCAGCTGGTGAGATAACCCGCCGGGACGTCGGGCGGGGAGGGTAAGCCGCATCAGCGTGCCGCCGCCGGCGGCGGGCTCGGCCGCGATCGTCCCGCCGTGACCGCGCACGACCTCGCGGGTGACGGCCAGTCCCAGCCCTGACCCCGGCACCGCCCGCGCCGACAGCGACCGGTAGAAGCGGTCGAAGACGTGCGGCAGGTCGCCGGGATCGATGCCCGGCCCGTAGTCGCGCACGGTGAGCTCGCCGTCGGCCAGGCGGACCTCGACCGGACCGCCGGGCGGGCCGAACTTCGCGGCGTTGTCCAGCAGGTTCCTGATCGCGATGCGCAGCCGGTCGGCGCTGCCCTCGACGACGCAGCCCTCCAGCTCGGCGCTGAACTCCGTGCGCGGCCAGTCCCGGCGCGCCGCGTCGAGCGCGGTGGCGGTCACCTCGTTCAGCATGACCTCGCCCTGGCTCGCCTGGGACGGCTCGCCGCGGGCCAGCTCGGTAACGCTGTTGACGAGCCTGCTCAGCTCCGCGACCTGGTCGACGACCCGGGTAAGAACCTCCTTGCGCTCCGCGTCGGACATGCCGGGGTCGTCGGCGAGCAGGTCGACGTTGACGCGCAGGCTGGCCAGCGGGGTGCGCAGCTCGTGGCTGGCGTCGCTGACCAGCTGCCGCTGCGCGGCGAGCGACCGCTGCAGCGCGCTGAGCATGCTGTTGAACGACGCGGCGAGCCGGCCGAGCTCGTCCCTGCGGCCTACCTCGACTCGCCTGCCCGCGTCACCGGTCGCGGTCACCTGCTCGGCGACGCCGGCCAGCCGGGCGACCGGCGCGAGCCCTGCCCTGGCGACCGCCCAGCCGAGCACGGTGGCGATCATCACGCCGATGACGCTGAGCGCGGCCAGCGTCGCGCCCACGCTGGCCACCTGCACGTCGGTCGTGTCGAGCGGCGCGGCCAGCTGCACCGCCAGGCCCGGGGCGAGCGGCGCGGTGAGCACCACGGCCTGCACCCCGCCGACCCTGGAGTCAGCGTAGAACGCGGCGTGATGCCCGGCCGCGACGGCGATGTCGGCGGCGTCAGGGGTGAGCAGGCCAAGGTCGCCAGACGGCGCCCAGGTCGCGCCCGCCGCGGTGATCAGCTGGGTGTATGGCGTGGAGACGCCGAAGCGGTCGGAGTACGGCGGGACCCACCCGGCCGGCAGATGCCCGTGGTATTTGCGCGCCTGGTGCTCCACGCTGGTCGCTCGCTCCGCCAGCTGCTGGCGCAACTGCGCCTCTAGGTCAGTGCGGATGGCGAAGAACGCGACCGCGGTGATCGCGAGCGCGGTCGCGGCCACCGCCCCGGCCGCGACAAGCGTGAAGCGGGTCTGCAGCGTGAATCGCGGCCAGCGGGCCCAGCGCGGCTTCACGGCTGGGCTCGCAGCACGTAGCCGACGCCGCGGACGTTGTGGACGAGGCGGCGGTGCCCGTCCTCCTCGAGCTTGCGGCGCAGGAAGCCGACGAAGACCTGCAGCGCGTTCGAGGCGGGCGCCTCGCCGTAGCCCCACACCCGGTCCAGGATCACGTCGTAGCTGAGCACCTGCTCGGCGTTGCGGAGCAGCAGTTCAAGCAGCGCGAACTCGATCCGGGTGAGGCTGATCGGCGTGCCGTCGCGGGTGGCCGTGCGGGCCGCGAGGTCGAGGGTCAGGTCGGCGTAGCCGAGCACGTCCCGGGGCGGCTGGGTGCGCCGCAGCAGCGCGTTGACGCGGGCGAGGAGCTCACGCAGGGCGAACGGCTTGACCAGGTAGTCGTCGGCGCCTGCCTCCAGGCCGGTCACTCGGTCGTCCACCGCGTCCCGCGCGGTGAGAACCAGGACCGGGGTGGAGTTCCCGCGGTCCCGCAGCGCCCGGCAGGTCTCGAACCCGTCGAGCATCGGCATGAGGACATCGAGGATGATCAGGTCGACCGGCGACCGCGAGACGGCACTGAGCGCGTCCGCGCCATTGCTGACAGTGGCCACCTCGTAGCCGGCGTAACCGAGTGCGCGGCGCAGTGAGTCGCGCACGTCTGGATCGTCGTCTACGACCAGCAGCCTAGGATGCACGACGGGGAGTGAACCAGGTGATACTGGGAGGACTCTGAGAGATTCCTGAATGTGTTTACTTTTTCACCGTTCTTTCACAATTGGTCGCCACGCTTCCTGGCATGTCCCCCCGCAGCATGCCTACCCTGAGTCCCGCCTCGGCAGCGTCCGCGCCTGCCTTGTGGCTGGTGAGACACGGTGAGAGCACCTGGAACACGCTGGGCCTGGCCCAGGGGCACCGGGACGAAGCCGAGCTTACCGCTCTGGGCGCCGCGCAGGCCGTCGCTGCCGCGGAACGGTTCCGCGGCACCAGCGTCGGCGCTGTCTACTCCAGCGACCTGCGACGCGCGCTGCAGACGGCCGCCGCCTTCGCCGAAGTGCTCGGCCTGCCGGTGACCAGGGATGCCCGGCTCCGGGAGCGGAGCCTCGGCGTGCTGGAGGGAACCGCGCTCGCGGCCGTCAGGCCGTCGTCCTCCGGGCTGGAGGCCGGCCTGGTCGTGGACCCCGACGCCCGCCCGCCCGGCGGGGAGTCGATCCGCGACCTGTACGAGCGGGCCGCCGCGTTCTGCGACGACCTGGCGGGCCGGCCCGGTGGCACGGCCGCAGACGTGGTTGTCGTCGCGCACGGTGGCACGCTCCGGGTCCTGCGCGCCTACCTGAGCGGCGTCCCGGTCGAGCGGATGCACTGGGAGCCCCTGGAGAACGCCCGCGTGCTGCGGATGGACGGATTCGGCACGAAAGCACGAGGAGGAAGCGAATGAACCCGACCGCGCTGCGACTCCCTAAGCGCGCCGTGAAGCCCCGCGAGGCGGGCCTCACCATGGTGATTGACGGTGGCCTTCCGCTCGGCCTGTTCACTGACCTGGTCTCGCTCGGTGCCGAGTACATCGACTACGTCAAGTTCGGCTGGGGCACCGCCGTGGTCACCGGCGTGCTCCGGGAGAAGATCGCCGTCCTGCGGGGACACGACATCGGGTTCTACTTCGGCGGCACGCTGTTCGAGAAGTACGTGCTGCAGGGCCGGTTCGAGGACTACCGCAAGTTCTGCGCGGCGCACGCGTGCAGTCACGTGGAGGTCTCCAACGGCACGATCGACATGTCCAACACGGAGAAGGCGGGCTACATCCGCAAGCTGGCCCCCGAGTACACCGTGGTGTCCGAGGTGGGCTTCAAGGACGCCGACCGGTCACAGCAGCTGCCACCGAGCGGGTGGATCGAGTACATCCTGCAGGATCTCGACGCGGGCGCCTCGCTCGTGACGCTCGAGGCCAGAGAGAGCGGGAAGTCCGGCATCTGCCGGCCTGACGGCGCCCTCAGGTACGGCCTGGTCGAGGACGTGCTGGCGTCGCGCGTCAGCGAGCAGAGCCTGCTGTTCGAGGCGCCCACCACCGAGCTGCAGGCATACCTGGTCAAGCGGATCGGGCCCGACGTGAACCTGGGCAACGTGCCGGCGCAGGGGGTCATCGGGCTCGAGACGCTCCGTCTCGGGCTGCGCGCGGACACGCTGGCTGCCTTCGAAGGGAAGGACTGATGCGCACCACGCACGACGTTTTCCACCTGGCCATCCCGGCGCACGATCTGGACCAAGCGCAGGATTTCTACGTAATTAAGCTCGGTTGCAAGCTTGCCCGCCGCTATGCTGACCGGATCACGCTCGACTTCTTCGGCGACCAGGTGGTCTGCCACCTAACCCCCGGTGAGCCCGCGAAGCCGGAGAGCCTGTACCCGAGGCATTTCGGCGTAACGTTCCGCGACGCGGCCGACTTTGCCGCGCTGCACGCCTGCGCGATCACCCGGAAGATCCCCTTCTACCAGGAGGTCGCCACACGGTTCGAGGGGATGGTGGAGGAACACCAGACCTTCGTGCTCGTGGACCCGTCGGGGAACCTGCTTGAGTTCAAGCACTACAACGACCCGCGGATGATGTACTGAGCGAACGGACCGTCACGTTGATACGCGATTGGATTGAGCAGGCGGCAGCCTGCCAGGGCCGCGACATCTACCTTGAGGACGCGCGCGGCAGCGCGGCCCTGACCTTCGCCGGGCTGCGGCGGGCGGTCCTCGCCTGGGAGCGCTGCCTGGACACCGCCGGGCTGCCTCCTGGCGCCCGGGTGGCGGTCAGCCTCCGCGAGCCGGTTGAGTACGCTACGACGCTTGTCGCCCTGCTCGGCGCCGGCCGCGTCGCGGTCCCCCTGGACCCGTGCGCGCCCGGCCCTGACGTCGCCCGCGTGCTGGGGGTAGCGCGTCCGGCGGCCGCGGTCGCCGACGCTTCGTTCGGATTGCCATCTGATCTTCCCTTGCTATGGCCGGAAGCCGCGGGCGGCGGCGAGCCGGGCGCGGCTGCGGACAGCTCCGGTGCGGACGGGAGCGGCGGCATCTTCCTGTGCACCAGCGGCACCACCGGCACCCCCAAGGGCATCCTGCTGCGCGACGGGCAGCTGGCGCACGTGGCCGCCAGCGTGGCCGCGCACCACCGGCTCACGGCGGCGGACCGTGGCTACTGCTCGCTTCCGCTCTTCCACGTGAACGCTGAGGTCGTCGGCTTGCTCGCCAGTCTGCGTTCGGGGGCGAGGCTGGCGCTCGACCGCAGGTTCAGCCGTCGCGGGTTCTGGGACATGATCGCCGAGCGGGGGATCACCTGGATCAACGCCGTCCCCGCGATCATCTCCATCCTCGCCATGGACCCGCCGGCGGTGCGGCCCGCCGCCGTCCGTTTCGTCCGGTCGGCGTCCGCGCCGCTGCCGCGCGCCGCGCTCGAGCGGTTCGAGACCGCGCTCGGCATCCCGGTCATCGAGACCTACGGGATGACAGAGGCGGCGAGCATGATCACGGCCAACCCGCTGGAAGGCCCGCGCAAGCCCGGTTCCGCGGGCCTTCCGGCGGGTACGGAGGTCCGGGTGGTGGCCCCGGACGGAGCCGCCGGGGCCGCCCGCGCGGGCGGCGTCGGCCGGGTGCAGATCAGGGGCAAGGGCGTCATCACCCGGTACGCCGAAGGCGGCCGTCCCGGCGCCATCGACCCCGCGGGCTGGCTGGACACCAGCGACGTCGGCTACCTGGACTCCGACGGTTACCTGTTCCTCGTCGGGCGGTCCGACGACGTGATCAACCGCGGCGGGGAGAAGATCTACCCCAGGGAGATCGAGGAGGTCCTGCTCGCCCAGCCCGGGGTCCGTTCCGCCGCCGTGGTGGGTGCCGCCGACGACGTGCTCGGCGAGCGCCCGGTCGCCTATGTCGTCCCGGACGCGGGATGGCCGGAGGAGAAGGTCGAGGCGGCGCTGCGCGAAGCGTGCGAGGCGGAGCTGCCGCGGCACAAGCAGCCGAGCGCGTTCTGCCTCGTCGCGGAGTTGCCACTCGGGCCGACCGGGAAGATCGCGCGCAGCCGCCTGAGAGACCTGGTGACAGCGCCCCGGTGAGCGCGACCCTCTCGCACATCGCGCCACCCGCGCCGGCCACCAAATCCCGCCCGCACGTGATCGCCTTCGATCCCATCCGCCTGATCATCATGGTGTTCGTGGTGAGCGTGCACACCCTTGCGTTCGGCGGCGGGCAGGTCACTGTGGTCCTCGGCGCCTTCAGTACCGTCTTTCACACAAGCCGTGAGCTGTTCTTCCTGCTCACGGCGCTGGTGCTCAGCTACAACTACGCGCACCGCGGCCAGGTGCGCTGGCTGAGGTTCCTGGGTCGGCGGTACTGGCTGGTCGCCCCCGCCTACGTGACGTGGAGCCTCATCTACTACGCGGCGGACGGCCACTGGCCTGGCTCTTTCCCGGCCGCGGCGGCCGCCTTCGCCCGCGACCTGCTGACCGCGGGCGCCCGTTACCACCTGTACTTCCTGCTGGTCACGATGCAGATGTACCTGCTCTTCCCGGTGCTGCGCTG
>JASHXJ010000108.1 GCA_030043595.1 Trebonia sp. | reverse complement strand
AGGCCGCCGGTGGCGAGCAGCCTGGCGCGGTCCTCGGTGGTCGCCCCGAACTGCTTGTCGAGCAGGATCGTGTGGATCACGTAGTCGCAGAAGAAGGCGTCCTCCATGTTCCTGCTGGCGGAGCAGCCGCTTTGCACGGCGCCCGGGCGCAGGTCCAGCTTCTGCGCCAGCGCCGCCGCCTCTGCCGCCTTCGACAGCACCTTGGTCTGCACCATCCGGGCGAGCACGGTGTCGCGCCGCTGCAGCGACTGGGTGGGGTTGAGCATCGGGTCGTACCTGGTCGGATCCTCGACGATCCCGGCCAGCGTCGCTGCCTGGACGAGGGTCAGCTTGGCCGCCGACGTGTTGAAGTAGGTCTCCGCGGCGGCCTCGATGCCCCAGGCCCCGCTCCCGAAGAAGGCGTCGTTGAGGTACCCGGCGAGGATCTGCTGCTTGGACATGACGTGCGCGAGCTGGACCGCCATCCGCAGCTGGTCGAGCTTGCGGTTCACGGTGTCGGCGATGGCCTCCTGCTCGGCCGCGGGGTCGTTGAGCCCCTGCAGCACGAGCACGTTCTTCACGAACTGCTGCTCGATCGTGGAGCCGCCCTGGATCGGCTTGTGCTCGATGTCGTTGATCAGCGCGCGCAGCGTGCCCTTGATGTCGAGCGCGCCGCGCTGCCAGAACCGGTTGTCCTCGATCGCCACGATCGCCTCGAGCATGTACGGCGAGATCTGGCTGTAGCTCACCGGCTGCCTGTCGATGCCGGTGTACGTCATGCCAGGGCCTTCGTCGACGCCGAACACGTACGTGATCAGGTTCCCTTGCCGGTCGTAAATCGCCGACCGCTGCGGCAGGCTGTTGACGTCGAGCCCCAGCGTGGTGAACTTGTCGGAGGTGTTCCGCACCGCGATTCCTGTGACCGCCACCACAGGCAGCACCATTGCGGCGGCGAGCACGCCGCCGAGCGCCGACATGAGGAGCAGGCGGCCCACAGCGCTTGTCTTGGTTACCGTCCAGTCCAGGAACTGCACGGCTCATAGCGTACGCGGGCATCAGCGCTGCCGCAGCCGCCGAAGCCCCGAAGCGGCCAATTACGTCACGCTAGGAGTGTGTTCGCAACGGACGGTGACTAGTCACACGGTTGTATATAGTCCATCAGGACTATCTCTGAAATGGCCATGCCGGGGTCTTGGCAGCTATGCCCGAACTTCCGTAAGTTGCATTGTCACGAACAGATAACCGTGACCGGGTGGCCGCACACCCGCACGGCAAGTAATCCGTCAACGAAAGACCGTACGGGCGCATGCGCGCCTGGCGATCAAGAGGAGTTGGGCACATGTGGATCACCGACTGGACCACACGCGCCGCCTGCAAGGGAACAGACCCTGACGAGCTGTTTGTCCAGGGTGCAGCCCAGAACCGCGCCAAGCTGATCTGCCGGGGTTGCCCGGTACGCACCGAGTGCCTTGCGGACGCGCTCGACAACGGCATCGAGTTTGGCGTCTGGGGCGGAATGACCGAACGCGAGCGGCGCGCGCTCCTGCGCCGCAGGCCCGACGTCACGTCGTGGCGCGAACTGCTCGAGCGGGCCCGTGACCGCTACGAGCGCCAGGGCATCGACGAGCTGGTCGCCAGCTGATCTTTGTCTGCCCTGCTGGCCAGGCTGCCAGCGGCTGGCGAGGACGCCAGCCATCTCCGGATTGCCTGCGCTGCTGGCGTCCCCGCCGCTAGACGGCGGATCCCAGCGCCGTGCCGACGTCCCGCAGGCCGGCGAGATCGTGCACGTCCACCGGCAGCGCGGGTACCTCCACGACGGGAATGGCGGGGTGTGCCGACGTGAACGCGCCGGCCACCCGCCGCTCCCGTTCGGACAGGCTCATGCGCTCCGCGTGCAGCCGCAGCGCGGCCGCCGCCATCGTGTAGCCATTGGCCTCGGCAGGAGCCGTGTCATCGTTCGGGATGCTGCTGTCCAGTGTCTCCGCGGCGGCCAGTGCGCGTGCGGCGCTCAGCCGGGGGAGCGGCGAGCGGTGCACCCGGTTGAGGATCAGTCCGGCCAGCGGCATGCGCTCCTCGTCCAGCCGCTCGACGAAGTAGGACGCCTCGCGCAGCGCGTCCGGCTCCGGGGCGGCCACGACGAGGAACGACGTGCCCGGTGCCTGCAGCAGCTTGTACGTGGCATCCGCGCGCTCGCGAAAACCGCCGAACATCGTGTCGAACGCGGTGACGAACGTCTGCGCGTCCCGCAGCACCTGAGCGCCCAGCAGCCTGGTCAGCGCTCCGGTCATCATCGAGAACCCCGCGTTCAGCACCTTGGTGAACGGCCGGGTCGCCTTGGCCGGGGACAGGAGCACGCGGATCAGCCGCCCGTCGAGGAACCGGCCGAGCCGCTCGGGGGCGTCGAGGAAGTCCAGCGCAGACCGGCTCGGCGGGGTGTCCACCACGATCAGGTCCCACTCGTCGGAGCGGCGCAGCTGGCCGAGCTTCTCCATCGCCATGTACTCCTGGGTGCCCGCGAAGCTGGACGACAGCGACTGGTAGAACGGGTTGGCCAGGATCTGTGCCGCCCGCACCGGGTCCGCGTGCGCCTCGACGATCTCGTCGAAGGTGCGCTTCATGTCCAGCATCATCGCGTGCAGGCTGCCGCCTGAGCTGGTGTCGATGCCCTCGATCAGCCGCGGCGTGTTGTCCAGCGAGGTCAGGCCCATCGACTGGGCCAGCCGCCGGGCCGGGTCGACGGTGAGCACGCAGGTCTGCCTGCCGCGCTCGGCGGCGCGCAGGCCGATGGCCGCCGCCGCCGTGGTCTTCCCGACACCGCCGGAGCCGCAGCAGACGATGATGCGCGTGCGCCGGTCGTCGATGATCCGGTCCATGTCAAGCCGTGGGTTCACGCCGCCCCCTGGTCGCGAAGCTCGGCGGCCAGCCGGTGCAGGGCGGCCAGGTCGATCCCCTCCGCGACCATCGGCAGCGTGTAGATGGGCTGGCCGGCTGCCTCGAGCTCGGTGCGCTCGCGGTCCTGCAGCTCGAGCTGCCTGGCGTGCTCGGCGAGCCCGTCCGCGAGCGCCTCGGCGAGCGTCTCCGTGCTGTGCAGGCCGGCGGTGCCCAGCGCCTTCGCCATGGCGGGCACGTCGGGCGGCGCCTTCAGCTCCTCCTGGCTGAGGACCGCGGGCCGGGCCATGTTGATCACGATGCCGCCGACCTGCATGCCCGTGACCCCGCGCAGCTCCGCGATGCCGTCCAGGGCCTCCTGCACGGGCATCTCCTCGAGCGTGGACACCAGGTGCACCGCGGTCTGCGGAGACTTGATCACCCGGGCCACGGTGTCGGCGTGCGCCCGGATCGGGCCGACCTTCGCCAGGCCGGATACCTCGGCGGAAACGTTCAGGAACCGGCCCACCCGCCCGGTCGGCGGGGCGTCGAGCACCACGCTGTCGTAGACGTACCCGCCACCCTGCTGCTTGCGCCGGGCCGCCTCGGTCGCCTTCCCCGTGACCAGCACGTCGGACAGGCCGGGCGCGATCGTCGTGGCGAAGTCCACCAGGCCGAGCCTGGTCAGCACGTGTCCCGCGCTGCGCATGTTGTAGAACATCTGCAGGTAGTCAAGCAGCGCGCCCTCTGGATCGATGGCCAGCGCGTACACGTCGCCGCCTGGGTCACGCCCGTCGTCGGCCTCGCCGGGGCCGATCGCGATCTTCCGCTCCTCGTACGGCAGTGGCGGCCGGTCGAAGAGCCGGGCGATGCCCTGCCGGCCTTCGGCCTCGATGAGCAGCACCTTCCGGCCGCTGTGCGCCAGGGCCAGGGCCAGGGCGGCGGCGACGGTCGTCTTTCCTGTGCCGCCTTTGCCCGTCACGACGTGCAGCCGCACGCCGTCCCAGTCCGTGTCCCTCGCGGTCATTCCTCTGTGCCCCTGCTCGTATGCCTGTAGCCGCGCCGTTTCCGGCGCTCTAAGGGAGGCTATCGCCGCTAGCTGACCGCAACGCGCCATCCGGGCGCGTATATATATCCCGAACGATCCGGACTGACTGTTTCGCAGTCACCCGTACTCGTTCGGGATAGAAGGACGGGAATGAGCGCGGCGCGGACGTGCCTGACAGCGATTACGCGGACTAGGCTTGGAGTTCAGCTCCTGCGGTTTCGATAAGGAGGCGATCTCAGATGCCAGCGCTCGTCGTTGCCCTGGTGATCCTGATCATTGCCGGGCTGATCGCCGCTGGGCGGTCGTTCCGGGTCGTCCAGCAGTACGAGAAGGGCATCATCTACCGCTGGGGAAAGGTGCTGCCCCAAGTGCGCGAACCTGGCTTCGCCAGGATCCGGCCGATCGGTGACCGGATGCAGAAGGTCAACATGCAGATCGTTGCCATGGCCGTGCCCGCCCAGGAGGGCATCACCAGGGACAACGTGTCGGTGCGGGTGGACGCGGTGGTGTACTACCGGGTCGTGGACCCCATCAAGGCCACGGTCAACGTGCAGGACTATCAGTTCGCCGTCTTGCAGCAGTCGCAGACGTCGCTGCGGTCGATCATCGGCCAGTCCGAGATGGACCAGCTGCTCGCCGAGCGAGAGACAGTGAACAGGGAGCTGCGGCGCATCATCGACGAGCCGACCGAGGGACCCTGGGGGGTCCGGGTCGAGCGCGTGGAGATCAAGGACGTGTCGCTGCCCGAGGGCATGAAGCGCTCCATGTCCCGGCAGGCTGAGGCGGAGCGCGAGCGGCGCGCCCGGATCATCACCGCCGACGGTGAGTACCAGGCCTCCAAGCGGCTGGCTGCGGCGGCCAACGTGATGGCGCGCGACCCCGCCGCGCTGCAGCTGCGGCTGCTGCAGACGGTCGTGGAGGTCGCGGGCGAGAAGAACAGCACGCTCGTCATGCCGGTCCCGGTGGAGCTGCTGCGGTTCTTCGAGAGGATGACGCCTGGGTCTGGCCGGCCCGATGCCACCGAGCCTTACGCCGAGGACGAGCCGGCCGACCTGGGCGACAACGAGGTCGCGGCCGCCGAGGCGGCGATCGGGCACACCGGAGCTCCCGAGCTGGGCCAGGGGTCCGAGGCGCCGGCGCCCGAGGTGGAGGCCGCCGCCGAGACCCTGCCTGGGCTCCCGCTGGGCAACGGTGCCTCCGCGCAGGCGCGTACAGACCAGTCCTGACGCCGGAGCGCTAGTCTTTGGCGCATGGCGAAATGGGAGTACGTGACTGTGCCGCTGCTGGTGCACGCGACCAAGCAGATCCTGGACAACTGGGGTGACGAGGGCTGGGAACTGGTCGCCCTGGTCCCTGGCCCCAACCCCGAGCAGCTCGTCGCTTACATGAAGCGGGAGAAGGCGTGACCACGGCGGCCGACCGGCTCGCCGCCCTGGGGCTGACGCTGCCGCCCGTCGTCGCCCCGGTGGCCGCCTACGTGCCGGCGGTCCGCACCGGGAACTACGTCTACACGTCCGGTCAGCTGCCCATCGTGGACGGGAAGCTGCAGGGGACAGGCAAGGTGGGCGAGTCGGTCAGCCCGCAGGACGCGGCGGGGCTCGCGCGGGTGTGCGCGCTCAACGCGCTGGCGGCCGCGGCCGGGGCGGCGGGCGGGCTGGCCGCCATCGTCCGGGTGGTCAAGGTGACGGGCTTCGTCGCCAGCGCGCCCGGCTTCACCGGGCAGGCGCAGGTCATCAACGGAGCGAGCGAGTTCCTCATCGAGGTGCTCGGCGGCGCCGGCCGGCACGCCCGCAGCGCCGTGGGGATGGCCGTACTGCCCCTCGACTCGCCCGTTGAGGTCGAGATGATCGTCGAGGTGACGTGAGGATACGGCTGGACCTGATCGCGGCCGGCGAGCTGCTGGCGCAGCGGGCAGCCGCCATCGCGGCCGGCCAGCTGGCCCCGGCGGTGCCCAGGGACGCGGCGACCGTCATGGTCCTGCGGCCCGGCTCCGGGCCGCAGGCTGACCGGGCCGAGGTGCTCATGCTGCGGCGGCCCGCCGCGATGGCATTCGCACCCGGCGCCTACGTCTTCCCGGGCGGGTCGGTAGACCCGGCCGACGGCGACGACCTCGGGATCGGCTGGGCAGGCCCCAGCCCCGAAGAGCTCGGCGCCTGGCTCGGCGCATCTCCCGGCCAGGCGCGCGCCCTGGTCTGCGCGGCGGTACGCGAGACGTTCGAGGAGTCCGGCGTGCTCCTGGCGGGCCACGAGGACGGCTCGCTCGTCTCCCTCGTCTCGCTTCCGCCGGATGACGAGGCGTCGTGGGCCGCGGACCGGACCGCGCTGGCCGACGGCCGCCTGACGTTCGGGGAACTGCTGGGCAGGCGCGGCCTCGTCATCCGCGCGGACCTGCTGACGCCGTGGTCGCGGTGGATAACGCCGGAGGCCGAGCCCAGGCGCTTCGACACCCGGTTCTTCGCCGCCGCCCTCCCGCCCGGGCAGCAGGCCGCCGGCAGTAACGCCGAGGCGGACCGGGTGGCGTGGCTGCGGCCGCTGGCGGCGATCAGCGCCGCCAGGGCCGGTGAGATGCTCTTGCTGCCCCCGACCGCGGCCACCTTGCAGGAGTTCGCCGCCTGCGGCGGCATCGCCGAGATCCTGGCCAGCCGCCGCGCGATCATGCCGATACAGCCCACCCTCGTGGTCGAGGACGGCAAGACCTGGCTGGACATCCCCGACGAGGCGCGGTACCCGCTGTGAGCATCGACGGCTCGGGGACCGAGCGCGCCCGCTGCGTGCTCGCGCCCAACCCGTCACCGATGACGCTGGACGGGACCAACACCTGGGTGATCGCCGAGCCCGGATCGCCAGCCGCCGTGGTGGTCGATCCCGGTCCGCTCGACGAAGGACACCTGCGCCGGGTACTCGGCGTCGCATGCGCCGGGGAGCGGCGGGTGGCGCTCATCGTGCTGACGCACGGGCACCTGGACCACTCGGCCGGCGCGGCCCGGTTCGCTGCGATGACCGGCGCCCCGGTCATGGCGCTCGACCCGGCGCACCGGCTGGGCAGCGAAGGCCTGGCGGCCGGGGACGTGCTCACCGCCGCGGGCTGCGAGCTGCGGGTAGTGGCAACCCCCGGGCATTCGGCTGACTCGGTGAGCCTGCTGCTCGACCCGGACCGCGCGCTGCTGACCGGGGACACCGTGCTGGGTCGCGGCACCACGGTGATCGCACGCGACGGGACGCTTCGCGACTACCTGCGGACGCTCGACGAGCTCAGGTCGCTCGCCGGAAGCGCCGCGCTGCGCGTCCTGCTGCCCGGGCACGGGCCGGTGCTCGCTGACCCGGCGGGCGTTCTCGACTACTACATCGCGCACCGGCAGGAGCGGCTTGACCAGATACGGGCGGCGCTCGCCGCCGGCGCGCGCACCCCTGCCGAGATCGTCGCCGTGGTGTACGGCGACACCGATCCCGCGGTCCGCGGTGCCGCCGAGTGGTCCGTCCGCGCCCAGCTGGACTACCTGGACGGCCGGTAGCGCCTCTTGCCGCTAGCGGGCCCGCTTGCGCAGGCGCTCGGCGTCGAGGATGAGCACCGACCGCGCGGAGATCTGCAGCCAGCCGCGCGCCGCGAAGTCGGCCAGCGCCTTGTTGACCGTCTCCCGCGAGGCGCCGACCAGCTGCGCGAGCTCTTCCTGCGTCAGGTCATGGTGCACGTGGAGGCCGTCGGCCTCCTGGTGGCCGAACCGGTCGGCCAGGTCGAGCAGGTTCTTCGCCACCCGGCCGGGGACGTCGGTGAAGACGAGGTCGGCCGTCACGTCATTGGCCCGGCGCAGCCGCTGGGCCAGCGCCCGGAGCATGTACAGCGACACCTCCGGCCGCTCGCGCAGCCAGGAGATCAGCGCTTCGTGCTTGAGGGACGCGAGCAGCGCGTCGGTCACCGCGCTCGCGGATGAGGTCCTCGGCCGCGGGTCGAACAGCGACAGCTCGCCGAACATCTCGCCTGGCCCGATCACGCTCAGCAGGTTCTCCCGCCCGTCCGCCGCGGCGCGGGTGAGCTTCAGCTTGCCTTCGAGCACTACGTACACCGCGTCCCCGTCGTCGCCCTCCATGAAGAGGTGCTCGCCGCGGGAGAGCTTCACCTCCGCCATCTGGCGCCGGAGCGCGCGAGCCCCTTCCTCATCGAGTGCATCGAACAGCGGCGCCCGTCTCAGCACTCCTTCGGTGTCATCCACCGGTCCTCCTTGCTGCGTGCCTTGCCATTATCAAGTGTTAATCATGAGATGGCATGCTCCGTGCCGGCAACCAAAGTATTCCCGGGTGCGGAGGTCAGGCGCGCGGATCTTACCGGCTTCGCTCAAACTGGGTGCTTAACACGCTAGATCATGGCTTTGCGATAGCTGCGGGTGCCCCACCAGAGCGCCAGCCCGGCGGCGGCGGCCGTGACGCCGAACCCGGCGCCGACGCCTGCGGTGCCGATCGTCCCGGCAGCCAGGTCACGTGCCGCCTGGACCGCGTAGTACCGGCACAGTGTGCTCCTTCACCCTGGATCGCCCTCTTCGGGGAGTTCCCCGGCCGTCGGCCAGGGGAGTGACCCGTCCCGCAGCTCCGCGACCGTGGCACGCACCCACGCGAGTTCCGCCTTCCGCATGGCCTGCGCGTACTCCTCCTCGATC
>JASHXJ010000107.1 GCA_030043595.1 Trebonia sp. | reverse complement strand
CGGACGGCAGCGTCGCTGCGGCCGCCGAGACCGCGGTCGCCACGATGAGCGCGCCAGCGACGGCGACGGTGATCAGCCGGGAACGCTTCCCGGTAAGGCCAGTGAGGAACGAGGGCATGGAGAGATGGCGTACCAAAATCAGCCTTTGCTAGGTCGCGCCGCGCGCGATCGGCTTTCACCCCTGAAGCCACGGTCCGTGCGCAACGGCAACGGCAGGCATCGGCGCGCGGACGTGGCACGGGTCAGGGTGCCGGGCTGCCCTGGGCAGCCACCATCTCGCGGGCGGGGTGCTGTCAGAAAGTAACCATGTCACACTACAAACGTTTGCGCAGGCCGATTCCCCCGTGCCCGCCGGCACTCGCGCGGCGATCGGGCGGCCAGCTGGACGAAACCCTCTGTTCACCTGCAGTTATAGTTACCTTTGAGTAGTAACCGTGAGTTACGTCACAGCTGCCCGGAACGGGCTGGGCGCGCCGGGCCGCCGATCAGCGGAGCCGTCGTCTTTCTGGCTATTCTCTGGAGAGTTTCGATGGTCCCGCCTACCCCCCGCCAGCTGACAATCGCGGCCCAGGCCGCGACCGAAGGACTTCCCCATGCCCGAGAACCCGCCCGACCAGCACACCGGCGGTGGCGAGCACGGCACCGAGCGTGGCGCCGGTCCCGGTGACGACCAGCGCCCCGGCAATCCGTTCACCCGCCGGCGCCGGCTGGCCGGCAGCCCCGGCGAGGGCAGCGGGGCCGAACCCGCCCTGCCGCCCAACCTGCGCAGGGCGCTGGCCGACCCGCCGCCGATGCGCGGCGCGGCGCTCCGGCACATCGAGCACGTGGTCCTGCTCATGCAGGAGAACCGGAGCTTCGACCATTACTTCGGCACGATGCCCGGCGTGCGCGGCTACAGCGACCCGGACGCGCCGGTCCAGGCGAACGGCCGCAGTGTCCTGTACCAGACCGACCCGAACAACCCCGACGGCTACCTGCTCCCCTACCACCTGGACACGCTGACCACCGGCGCCCAGGCCATGCCCTCGACGAGCCACGCGTGGTCGGTCCAGCACAGCGCCTGGAACGGCGGCGCCCTGGACAACTGGGTCCTCGCGCACTACGCGGCCGACGGCCCCGCGATCGGCCCGTTCACCATGGGCTACTACGAGCGGCGGGACATCCCGTTCCAGTGGGCGCTGGCCGACGCCTTCACGGTGTGCGACAGCTACTTCTGCTCGGTGCTCGGGCCGACCCACCCCAACCGCTACATGTGGCTGACCGGCACCATCGACCCGAACGGCATGGCCGGCGGCCCGGCGCTCGACAACGCCACCACCGACGGCACCTACCACTGGACGACGTACGCGGAGAGCCTCACCGAGGCCGGCGTCAGCTGGAAGTGCTACCAGGAATCCGACAACTACGGCACCAACGTCCTTGAGTACTTCAAGCAGTTCCAGGAGGCGCCCACCTCCTCGCCGCTCTACCAGAACGCGATGACCGTCCAGCAGGCGGGCCAGTTCGAGATCGACGCGATCACCGGCAACCTGCCGACGGTGAGCTGGATCTTCCCCACCAGCACGCAGTCGGAGCACCCGGCCTACCTGCCCGCCGCCGGGGCCGCGTTCGTCGCGTCCAAGATCGACGCCATCGCGGCCAACCCGGAGCTGTGGGCGAAGACCGTCTTCCTGCTGGTGTACGACGAGAACGACGGCCTCTTCGACCACGTCCGGCCGCCCGTCCCGGCACCCGGCACCCCAGACGAGTACGTTTCCCTGAACTCGCCGGCCGGCACCCCCGGCAAGGGCCTGCCGGTCGGCCCCGGCTTCCGGGTGCCGTGCATCATCGTCTCGCCGTGGACGGCCGGCGGCTGGGTCTACAGCGAGCCGTCCGACCACACCTCGCACCTGATGTTCCTCGAGCAGGTGACGGGCGTGCCGGCACCCAACATCAGCGCCTTCCGGCGGGCGACGATGAGCAACCTGACCGGCGCCTTCCGGTTCTCCTCCTACGCCGGGCCGCCGGTGCTGCCCGACACGAGCGGCCCGCTGACCGTGGCGCAGTAC
Organism: Trebonia sp.; assembly: GCA_030043595.1. GTDB lineage: Bacteria > Actinomycetota > Actinomycetes > Streptosporangiales > Streptosporangiaceae > Trebonia. Next base: position 4,895 of record JASHXJ010000107.1, on the reverse strand, counting down.
ACGTCCGCGCAGTACCCGCTGCCCGCGTTCCCCGGCGCCGACCAGACCCCGCCGCACCAGCCGCCAGGTCACCGTCCGCACGTCCGGTAAGACCCCTTTTATTCAGAACGGTCCGTGGTGACAGCCGCCACGGACCGTTCTGAATTGGGCGGACTACTACTGCCTGATGGGCATCGGCCTGTCGTCGCGTTCGGCGTGATCACGGTGACGCTCCCGCTGCTGCGCCGCATGACCACGCCGGCCAACGTCCGCTTCGAGTAGCCGGCCATGCGTAGCTAAACCATCACAAGGAGCGCATCGGGGGCAAGCGGCATAACACGGAATAGCCGCGCACATTGCAGCAATGGAACTGCCGTAAGAAGGATTTAATAATATCCGTATTCCAGCTCGAAATTCCAGGCAGCGCACGGAGTTCCGTATACCTGCGTGATGTACCCGAGTCCCCACTTGATCTGCGTTGTCGGGTCGGTCTGCCAGTCAGCGCCCGCGCTGGCCATCTTGCTGCCGGGCAGGGCCTGCGGGATGCCGTACGCGCCGCTGGCGTTTTCCGCGTCGTACACCCAGCCGCTCTCCCGGTTCCACAGGTCGAGCAGGCAGCCCCACTGGGTCTTCTGGCTGAAGCCGAACGACGGGAGCATCGCGTACCCGATCGCCTGCGCGGTTCCCGGGTCGGGCGGCGGAGCGGCGATGCCGGTGACCCCGCCATCGGAGGTCGACGAGGAGGACGAGTCTGAGCTGCCGGACTGCGCGGCTACGACCTGCGCGGGGTTCACCATCACAGGCTTGGAGTCGACCGAGAGGGTCTTCGCGGCGGCGTTCATGACGATGAGCGTCTGGCGTTCCTGCTCGAGCAGCGTGACCGAACCGCTGTGCGGGAGAGAGTCGATGGCCTCCGCCAGGCTGTTCGCGCCGCTGCCTTGGCGGCTCGTCACCTTGGCGGCAATGGCGACCACGGCGACAAGCACCACAGCCAGGACCAGTGCGGGCAGCACGATTCCGGTACGCCGGAACACACCGCGCCTGCGGCGGGAAGTCCGGGGCCCGCCTGCGGGAGTCCGCATTCCGTTCGCCGGAGTCCGCGCCTGGTTCGTCGCGCCGGCCGACGCTGGCCTGGTCGCCTCTAGCATGGCTGTCCGGTGTCGTGACAACGCAGTCCCTTCGGTCCGTGCCGCCCGTTATCTACCGCTGCCGATCAACGATGCCAGAAAGGGAGTTCACCTGCCCGCAACTTCGCAAAGAAAAAATCCGAGGGGTTTACCTGGCATTCTGTGACACTAATCACAGACTTATAACACTGTCCGTGACAGTTGCAGGCTAACTGCGGGATGATCAGCGCCATGAGTGATGCCGTAGAACCGTTCGCGCGCGCCGAGGCCAGCGCCGCCAACCTGAGGGAACTGACCGGCGTGCCGGGCTTCGACGCCGCGGTCGTGCTCGGATCCGGCTGGCAGGCCGCGGCGGAAGCGATCGGGGCGCACGAGCAGGAGATCCCCCTCGCCGACCTCGGCGGGTTCCCGCGGCCCACGACCGGCGGGCACACCGGTGCCGTCCGGTACCTGGCCAAGGGGGGCCTGCGCGTGCTGCTGTTCCTCGGCCGTGTGCACCTGTACGAGGGCAACAGCCCCGCCGCGGTCGTGCACGGCGTCCGCACCGCCGTGGCCGCTGGCTGCCGGGCGATCGTGCTGACCAACGCGGCCGGCGGCATCCGCCCCGACTACCGGGTCGGCCAGCCGGTCCTGGTCAGCGACCACCTGAACCTCACCGGCCGCTCCCCGCTGACCGGACCGCCGCCGCCGGACGGTTACCCGTCCCGGTTCACCGACCTGACGCAGGCCTACTCCGCACGGCTGCGCGCACTGGCCAGGGAAGAGGACCCCACGCTGGCCGAGGGCGTCTACGCCGCGCTGCCCGGGCCGCACTACGAGACGCCTGCCGAGATCCGCATGCTGCGCGGCCTCGGCGCCGACCTGGTGGGCATGTCCACCGCGCTCGAGGCCATCGCGGCGCGCCACCTCGGCGCTGAAGTGCTCGCGATCTCGCTGGTCACGAACCCGGCCGCGGGCCTGGCCACACAGCCGCTCGACCACGGCGAGGTGCTGGCCGCCGCCCGCTCCTCCGCGGCCCGCATCGGCGCGCTGCTGTCCGCCATCCTCCCCCGCCTGTAGCGGCAGTGCCAGCGGGGTTTCAGGGCGCGCGTACGGGTAGCTGACGGACTCTCGGCCGTCCCGCACCGCCAGAGACTAAGAGCGCTATCCCGAACGGTCCGTGGCGTCTCTCGCCTCGTCCGTGACCGCGATCCGGCTTCCCGGCGTGGATGATAGGCGTGTGGAGCTGCGTCACCTGGAGTACTTCATAGCGGTAGCGGAAGAGCTGTCGTTCACTCGCGCGTCGCGGCGGCTGCATGTGGTGCAGTCCGGCGTGTCGAGTGCCATCCAGGGACTGGAGCGGGAGCTCGGCGCGGCGCTGTTCGACCGGGACCGGCACCGCGTCACCCTGACCGAGGCGGGGCGGGCGCTGCTGCCGGAGGCGCGGGCCACGCTCGCCGCCGCGCAGGCGGCGGCGGAGGCGGTCGCCGAGGCGACGGCAGGGCTGCGCGGGACGCTGTCGATCGGCACGATGATCGCCACCGGGCCGGTCGACGTGCCCGCCTTGCTCGGCCGGTTCCACCAGCAGCACCCGGGGGTCCTCGTGCGGCTGCGCGTGGCGCCCGGCGGTTCGGCGGAACTGGCGCGCCAGGTGCTCAGCGGCGAGCTTGACCTGGCCTTTCTCTCGCTCCCTGGCGTGACGCCGGCCGGCCTCGCGGTCCGGCCGCTGGCGCACGAGCCGCTGGTGGTGATCTGCGCCAGGGAACACCCGCTGGCCAGCGCCGGGCGGGCGACGCTCGAGGCGCTGGCGCACGAGCCTTTCATCGACTTCCCGACGGGCTGGGGCACCAGGACCGTCGTCGACCGCGCCTTCGCGGCCGCGGGCCTGGACCGGCAGGTCTCGTTCGAGGTGTCCGAGTACCGGACCGCCGCCGCGCTGGTCCGTAACGGCCTCGGCGTCGCGTTCGTGCCCAGCTCGGCGGCCGCCGGCCTGGATGACGTCGTCCCGGTCCAGGTCATGCCGACACCGCTGAACTGGCGGATCATGGTCGCCACGGCCGCGAGCAGGCGGCCGTCGGCCGCCGCGCGTGCGTTTGTTGCCGAACTGGCCACGTCCGGCTGAGCGTTACGGCAGGTTGTAGACCCACTGGAACTCGTTCAGGCCGTCGAAGCTCATCTTCCCGCTGGCTGACACGGTGATGGCATCCGTGCCGTGGGCGCTCGCGTTCTCGTCTATGACGTAGATCTTGCCGGTGTTCAGCGAAACCGACGTGACGATGGCGACGTGACCAGTCAGATCGCTGGAGCTCCACATGCTGATGATGTCACCGGGCACGAGAGTGCTCTCGTAGGTGCTGACACCCCCGGTGGCGCCGCCGGGAGATATCCCGAACTGCGGGTGCGCCTTGTAGAGCGCCCACGCGTAAGACCCGCCGTTCGCGTCCGCGGGGGCAAGCCCGGTCACGTAGTAGAAATACCGGGCGGCGAGCTCAACGCACTGGAAGCCGTCGTAGTCGAGCACGATCCCGTTGTACCTGATCTCTCCCTGGTTGTTGCTCTTCGATCCGTCGTACTGCACACCGCAGGCGGCCACGCCGTCGAACGTCGTGCCCATGTACGGGACGTGGTAGGTAGCGCAGAAGGACGACGAGGCCCAGTCCAGCCGCCAGAGCTGTTCGGGGTGCGTGTTGCAGCTCCACAGCTGGACCGGATCGCCGTTGCTGGGGTAGTGGTTGCTGTTCGCGTCCAGGCACATGCCGGTGCCCGTGCTCTGCAGCTGCCCCTGGTTGTCGAGCGTCCATTCCTGTTCTGGGTGCGTGTTACACGTCCACAGCTGGATGTTGTCGCCGCTGCTGGGGTAGTGCTGGCTGTTCGCGTCCAGGCACATCCCCCAGTCCCCCGCGTTCTGGAAGTTGGCGGCCGGCCCTGCGAGCTGCGCGAGGCCGTGCGGCGACGCGGTCGCGGCGGGCAGCGCGCGGCCTGCCGCGGACGCCTGAGCCGCGGGAGTTGACGCGAGGCTGAAACCGGTCATTGCGCCAGCTAGCAAGGCTGCCACGCCAGCGGCCTGCACCCTGCGCGCGAAGTACCTCATCCCGTCCCCCTGATCTGGATCGCCGATACCAGCCGACCTTTTTATATGAGACTGCTAAGCAATCAGGCAGGATGACATGCTGCGCGTCTCAATTCCGGATTGCCCCGGTTGCCCGGCTGCCATCGCGACCGGACCAGAATGGAACGGTGCAACTCCCTGACGAACTTGAGACACCGGCGGCAGTGGTCGACGCCGGGCGCCTGGAGCGAAACCTCGCCCGGATGGCCGCGGCGGCAGACGCGGCGGGCGTTGCCCTGCGACCGCACGCGAAGACGCACAAGTGCCTGGCGGTCGCGCGGCGGCAGCTCTCCCACGGGGCCGCCGGCCTGACGGTCGCGACGCTGGCGGAGGCGGAGCTGTTCGCCTCCGACGGCTGCCCGAGCGTCTTCATCGCCTACCCGCTGTGGGCCGGGCCGGACGCGCGGCGCGCTCGGCTGGCCCGGCTGCGCGAGCGGACCCGCCTGCGGGTCGGGGTGGACAGCGCGGCGGCGGCGACGGTCCTCGCGCAGGCCGTCCCCGGCGTGCAGGTGCTGATCGAGGTCGACTCGGGCCAGCACCGGTCCGGGGTGCTTCCCGGTCAGGTCGCCTCGCTCGCGGCTGCCTGCCTGCAGCTCGGCCTCGACGTGGCTGGCGCGTTCACCCACCCGGGCCACGCCTACGGCTCGCCCGCCGACGTGCCGCGGGCCGCCGAAGACGAGCGCGCCGCGCTGACCGCCGCC
>JASHXJ010000106.1 GCA_030043595.1 Trebonia sp. | reverse complement strand
GTCGGTCTCGGAGACGGCGACCACCTGCATGAAGCCGAGCCGGTACGGGTTGCGGTCGCGGCCCATTTCCTCGGCCATGTCCCAGTACCTGTCGAAGACCTGCCGTCCGACGAGCTTCGGCCCGTCCCAGCTCAGGTAGACGAAGGCGAAGTCATTGGCGAGGATCTCGCGCAGCGTCCCCGGGGAGCCGGTGCCCGGGATCCAGATCGGCGGATGCGGCTGCTGGATCGGCCGCGGCCAGATGTTGACCAGGCCGTACTTCTCGAAGCGGCCGTTCCAGGGGAAGGGCCGCGGCTCCGACCAGGCCTTCAGGATCAGCTCGCGGTGCTCGCGGGCGCGCTCGCGGGTCTCGATGGCGGGCAGGGCGGCGTTCAGGTTGGCGTCGTAGCTGAGCCCGACGGGGAAGCCGGCGATCAGCCGCCCGCCGCTCATGCAGTCCAGCAGCGCGTACTCCTCGGCGATCTTCAGCGGCTCGCGCGTCTTGCCGAGCGAGCGCCCGAGGACCGCGATCGCCGTGTCGAGGCCCTCGGTCTGCGCGGCGCAGGCGACGGCCGAGGCCAGCAGGGTCGGGTTGGGTGAGATGTCATACGACGACTGGCTGTGCTCGGTCACGACGACGCCGTCGAACCCGGCCCGCGCCCCGTGCATGAGCTCGGCGTACGCCGAGTACAGCGATTCCTGCATCCGCCCGGGTTCGACGATCTGGTAGGGCGGCGTCACGGCGGACCAGTTATGGTCACCGAAGTCTTCTGGCATGTAGCGGTACGGCACTTGCTGGGCCAGGCTGACCTTCATTGGTCGCCTCCTCGCGCACTCGACGCCACTAGCGGACCACAGCGCCGTCACCCCCGCAAGTGTCATCCCGGCGCGCGTGTTGCCCTTACTGAGCGCTGACTCCGGCCCTTTCCAAGAGTGCCGATGCAGTACTTAAGCGCGGCGAGGATGCCAGCGCTGCCCGATTCCGGGGGTTTGTCCCGCTCCTGGGCGGGCGCCTTAACGTCCCGGCCCTGTAGTACGTTCGTTCGGCCCTGGCCGTCATTGAGATGGCAGGGCAACGACAGTTCGCCGGGATCAGCGAACGGTTCGCACCCCAGCTGCGCCCTCTGGTGCCGCCTGAGGCGCTGCGGGCGGCCTGGGAGGCGGGCTGGCCCGCAGAAGCGTAACAAGCCGCTCAGGGATCTCGCGTGGGGCCTGGCCAGCGCGGGCGTGGCCATGGTCCGCTTCGAGAAAGTCACCCACGCCCATCCGGCCCCGGCGGCCGCCAGACCTGCGCGGGCTACGACCCGGCCGCGGCGGCCGCCGCGCTGGGCAAGCCCATGCTGATCGTCCAGGGCGGCCGCGATTACCAGGTGACCGGGGCCGACGACCTGTCCCGTTGGCAGGCGGCGGCTCTGGGATCCCGGCCCGATAGCACGATCCACGTCTACCCGGCGGACAGCCGCTTGTTCTTCCCGGGGAAGGACCCTCCACGCCCGCCGAGTACGAGCCCGCCCAGCACGTCGACCCGGCAGTGGTCCCGAACGGTCCGTCGCTCCTGCCCAGGGTTAGGGTTATTGCGACTGGTGGCCCAACGTGAGGAGCGCGCATGAAAGTCGGCCTGCACATCTCGGACTTCACCTGGGACGGCGGCGCACCCGAGCTCCGGTTCCGCCTAGCCGAGATCGCCCAGCGCGCCGAACTAGCGGGCGTCGACCGCATCAGCGTCATGGACCACGTATGGCAGATCGGCCCGATCGGCCCGCCGGACCACGACATGCTCGAGGCCTACACCGCGCTCGGCTGGCTCGCGGCGAAGACCGAACGGGTGAAGCTGCTCACGATGGTGACCGCGGTCGTGTACCGCGAGCCGGGGCTGCTCGCCAAGGCGATGTCGACGCTGGACGTGCTGTCCGGCGGGCGCGCGATCCTCGGCATCGGCGCGGCCTGGAACGAGGACGAGGCGCGCGGCCTCGGGCTGCCGTTCCCGCCCACGGCGGAACGATTCGAGCGCCTCGAGGAAGCCATCCTCATCTGCAAGCAGATGTGGAGCGACGACGACGGGCCGTTCGACGGCAAGCACTATCGCCTGGCCCGCACGCTGAACGCTCCGCAGCCGCTGGCCAGGCCGCGCCCGCCGATCCTGATCGGCGGCGCGGGGGAGAAGAAGACGCTGAAACTGGTGGCCCGCTACGCGGACGCGTGCAACATCGCCGCATACGATCTGGCCGTGACGGCGCACAAGCTCGACGTGCTGCGCCAGCACTGCGCGGACGAGGGCAGGGACTACGACGAGATCGAGAAGACCGGGCAGACCCGCTTCAACCTGGGCGAGAACGGCGAGAACGTGCAGCGCACGATCGAGGGCCTGCACGAGCTGGCCGAGATGGGCTTCACGGTCGCCCACGGCTCGCTGATCGGCGTCAGCAAGTCCCGCCAGTTCGACTTGTTCGCCGAGCGCGTCATCCCGGCCCTGGAGAGGTTCTAGCGTCGCGTACTCCCGCGCTCCCGACCCGTCCGCCGCCCAGCCCCAGTCGCTGGAGGCCACGATATTGATATATCGTGATAGCGCGACGAGCGCAGGGCCGGTGGCGGCAGACGGTGCCCGCCAGGCCCTGTACCAGCCGCTCGCCGACCAGCAGACCGTGACGTGTGCCGAACGAAGGGAAAGCGCGTGACCTATCCAGCATCACCCGCCGCCGCGGGCGCCGAAGGCAGGCGCGGTCCGCGGCGACGCAAGCCGCCCCGGCCCGTCGAGGTGGTGTCGGTGTCGCGGATCGCGCCCCGGCTGGTGTCGGTCTGGGTCGGCGGCGACGCGCTCGACGGATTCCAGATCGAGGCGCCGACATCCCACATCAAGGTGTACCTGCCCGCCCCCGGCCAGCATGCGCCCGTCCTGCCGGTGGACACGCCGGACGGGCCGGCCTGGCCCGAGGGCGACGCGCCCCGCCCGGCGGTGCGCACCTATACGCCGCGCCGGTTCGACGCGGCGAGCCGCACCCTCGAGGTGCAGTTCGTGCTGCACGGCGCCGGCCCGGCCTCGGAGTGGGCCGAAGGCGTCGGCGTCGGTGACCGGCTCGCGGTCGCCGGTCCTGGCGGGCGGTTCGCGATGGACCCGGCGGTCGAGAGCTGGTGGATCGCCGGCGATCAGAGCGCCATCCCCGCCGTGGGCACCCTGCTGGAGGCGCTGCCTGATTCAGCGGCGGCCGAGGTGCACCTTGAGGTAACCGACGCTGACGACGAGATCGAGCTGGCCGCGGCCGCCCCGGCGAAGACGACGGTCACCTGGCACCACCGGCGGACCCCGGATGCCTGGGGCGCGGAGCTCGCCGACGCCGCTCGGCGTGCCGCCATCGCGGACGGCGGCACGGTCTGGGTGGCCTGCGAGGCGGCGGCGATGCGCGGCATCCGCAGGTACTTCGTCACCGAGCGGCGGCTCCCGGCGAGCTCGCTGGTGACGCGCGGCTACTGGCGGCTCGGCGAAGCCAACCACCCGGACCACGACTACGGGGAAGACGACCTGCCTGGCCGCTGAGGCCACGGCGTTACGCCGACTCGCGGACGATATCGGCGCCCCTAAACGCGCCGAACCGCTTTTGTTGCCGCCCCCAAAGATCGCTAGACGCGCCGAATCCGCGCGTGTAGGGCCGTGTGCTGGGCCATAACATAACGGGCAAGTCGGCACGAGATTTCGGAATGGCGGTACGTGAAAACCCTGCTTGAGGACTTCTCGATAGAGATGACGGGCAAGGACGTCGCGCGGCTCGACGAGGCCAGGCACACCATCCCGCCCGGTACCCGGATCAACGTGACCTTCCTGGAGAACGAGGAGCCGCGGATGCGGCTGGACGCGGCGCGGGCGGTCAGGCAGTCCGGCTTCGTCCCGGTGCCGCACATCTCCGCCCGCCGCCTGCGGTCGCAGGCGATGCTGGAGGAATACCTCGCGGCGCTCGAGGCGGCGGGCGCGTGCGAGAACGTCCTCGTCATCGCGGGTGACCCTGCGACGCCGCTGGGGCCGTACCAGGACGCCCTGGCGGTCATCGAGTCCGGCCTGCTGCAAAAGCACGGCGTGCGGCACATCGGCGTGAGCGGCTACCCGGAGGGACATCCGGCCATCGCCGAGTCGGTGCTGTGGTCGGCGCTCGAGCGCAAGGCCGCGACGCTGGCGAAGCTGGGCCTGCCCGGCACCGTGATCACGCAGTTCGGCTTCGACGTCGACCCGGTCCTGAAGTGGCTGGAGGCGGTGCGGGAGCACGGCATCGACCTGCCGGTCCGGGTCGGCGTGCCCGGGCCGGCCGGGGTGCGCAGGCTGCTCACGTACGCCGCCCGGTTCGGCGTCGGGACGAGCGCGGGGATCGCGAAGAAGTACGGGTTCTCGATCACCAACCTCATGGGCACGGCCGGACCGGACCGGTTCATCCGGGCGCTGGGCGAGGGTTACGACCCCCAGCGCCACGGCGAGGTCCGGCTGCACTTCTACACGTTCGGCGGCCTGAAGGCCACGGCCGACTGGATCGCCGAGTTCCGCCAGCGCGAGCTGACCTGACGGCGGCCCGGCCAGCCGGTCAGGCGGTAACCCCGAACGTGATGCGGTAATCGCACACGCCCGCGCAGGTGAAGACGCTCGTCGCGTCGTCATAGACGTAGGAGTAGGCGTACGGCTCGGCCCGCTTGAACACCGCCGCGTAGTCCACGGGCCATCTGGCGGGGTCGCAGGCCGTCCGGGACGACCATGGGCCCCGGCAGCAGTACTCGTCGGTCCCGAACCGTGCGCATGCCGAGATGCAGGCGACGGGGGTGCCGCCGGCCTTGACGGTCAGCACGCTGGGGCAGTCAACGGGTTCGGTGCACCCAGCCGGCACGCATCCGTTCGGAGTGATCCTGTCCTTTGTCCCACCCGAAGAGCGGGTGATGTTGATGTACATCGGCAGGTTGGATCCGTCCACCATCGAGACGTCGTAGAAATCGAGGCCGTCCCAGGCGTCCATGTCGTATTCGGCGAGCGTGGCGGGGATCTGGCCCCAGCCGGTGCACTGGAAGCGGCCGCCGCAGTCGCCGGTCTCGCAGTGCCCGTAGCCGCCGTGGAACACGCAGCCGGTCCGCCCCCAGAACCGGCCGTTCCAGCGATTGGGCACGGTGATCGTCACGCTCTGCCCGCTGGGCAGTACCCACCCGGTCGCGGCGAGCGGCTGGGACGGATCGGGTGAGGCGGCGACCCAGATGGTCTCCTGCATGTGGTTGACGAACGTCACCAGGCGCGTGCCGGCGGCCCCCGAAGGGGGCGGTGTGGGGGCCGCCGGCACTGCGGGAGAAGACGCGGAGGGCGGGGAAGAGGGCGTCACCGTGACCCGCGCGGACGGGGGTGCGGGCGCGGTGGCTGTCCGCGCGGTGCCCGGCGGGACCACGGCCCCGGCCGCCGCTGTGACCGGCACGGCCG
>JASHXJ010000105.1 GCA_030043595.1 Trebonia sp. | reverse complement strand
GAGGGACAGGAGGAGCACACGATGACTGACGGCATCCGGTGCATGCTGATGCGAGGTGGCACCTCGAAGGGCGCGTACTTCCTCGCCGACGACCTCCCGCGCGACACCGCGGAACGCGACGACCTGCTGCTGCGGATCATGGGCAGCCCGGACCCGAAGCAGATCGACGGCATCGGCGGCGCGCACCCGCTCACGTCGAAGGTCGCCGTGGTCTCGCCGTCGCAGGTGCCCGGCATCCAGGTGGACTACCTCTTCCTGCAGGTGGTCGTCGACCAGCCGATCGTGACCGACAAGCAGAACTGCGGCAATATCCTGGCCGGCATCGGCGCGTTCGCGGTCGAGCGCGGCCTCGTGCAGGCGGGCGAGGAGGAGACCAGCGTCCGGATCCGGATGGTGAACACCGACGGGATCGTGACGGCCAGGTTCCCGACGCCGGGCGGCAGGCCGCGGTACCACGGGGACACGGCGATCGACGGAGTGCCGGGGACCGCCGCGCCGGTGGTTCTCGACTTCGAGGAGTCGAATCCCGGTGCGAGCGTGCTGCCGACTGGCAATATCACGGACGTGTTCGGCGGCATCACGGTGACCTGCGTCGACAACGGGATGCCTGTCGTCGTGGTCGCGGCGAGCAGCTTCGGCAAGACCGGCTACGAGTCGATACCCGAGCTCGAGGCGGACGAGGAGCTGAACAGACGGGTCCAGGAGCTGCGCCTCGAGGCGGGCAAGGCGATGGGGCTCGGCGACGTCAGCGGCACCACCGTGCCGAAGATCTCGCTGGTCGCGCCCCCGGCGAACGGCGGGACGATCAGCACGCGCACGTTCATCCCCGTCCGGGTGCACGAGTCGATCGGGGTGCTCGGCGCAGTCAGCGTCGGTACCGCGGTCATGCTCCCCGGCGCGGTGGGCAGCGACATCGCCGCGAGGCCCGCGGGCTCGCGGCTGACCATCGAGCACCCCAGCGGGGCGCTCGGCGTCGAGGTCGAACTCGACACCTCGACCACGCCGCCCGCGGTGCTGCGGTCCGGCGTGGTACGGACCGCCCGCAAGCTGTTCGACGGCACCGTCTTCCCCCGATAACAGCAAGACTCGGGCCCTATCGCCAGAGCCAGCGCCTGATAACAGCAAGAAAAAGACATAAGAGATAAGAGATAACAGCAAGAGAAGCCTGGGAGTTGGAGAAAAGATGTCACGACCCCCGCTGCACGACGTGGCCCACCTTGGCTACATCGAGCTGCTCACCCCTGAGTTCGACAAGTCACTGTGGTTCTTCACCGACGTGCTCGGGCTGACGGTGGTCAGCGCGGAGGGTGACTCGGCCTACCTGCGGACCTGGGACGACTACGAGCGGCACACCCTCAAGCTGACCGGGCACGCCACGTCGGGCATCGCCCGGGTCGGCATGCGCGCCGAGAGCGCCGAGGCTCTGGAGCGGCGGGTCAAGGCCGTCGAGGCCGCCGGGCGCGGTATCGGCTGGAAGGACGGCGATCCGGGCATCGGCGCGACGTACGCCTTCCACGACCCCGACGGGCACGTGATGGAGCTGTACTACGAGAGCGAGTGGTTCGCGGACTCCCGCCCGGCCGAGCTCGCGCCGTCGCTGAAGAACCAGGCGCAGGCCTATCCCGGGCGCGGCGTCTGCGTGCGGAACCTGGACCACGTGAACTACCTGGCGGTGGAGTCGGCCGTGTGCGGCGACTTCATGGTGGACCAGCTCGGCGCCCGGATCACCGAGCAGATCCAGCTCGACAGCGGCCGCGTCTCCGCGGTCTGGACGCACTTCGCGCAGAAGAGCTACGACGTCGTCTACACCGACGACTGGACGGGCACGGCCGGGCGGCTGCACCACATCGCCTTCCGTACCGACACGCGCGAGGACATCCTGCGGGCGGCGGACATCGCGCTCGACAAGGGCGTGTTCATCGAGACCGGGCCGCACAAGCACGCCATCCAGCAGACGTTCTTCCTCTACCTGTACGAGCCCGGCGGGAACCGCATCGAGCTGTGCAACCCGGTGGGCCGGCTGATCTTCGCGCCGGACTGGAAGACCGTCACCTGGACGCAGGCGGAGCGCGCCAGGGGCCAGGCGTGGGGCCTGAAGACGATCGAGTCGTTCCACACCCACGGGACGCCGCCGGTCGGCTAGCGGGCGGCCGGGCGCGGCGGCGTCCCTCTCTTGCGATGCCCCGGCGGTTACTCGCCCGGGGGCATCGAGATCAGCGAGAACACGGCGCCCTGGTCGTCGGCGACCGTGGCCGTCCGGCCGTACGGGCTGTCCGTGGCCGGGCGCAGCACGCTGCCGCCGGACTTGGTCAGCCGCGCGACGGCGTCGTCTGTGTCGGCGGCGCCGAAGTAGGTGGTCCATGCCGCGGGCATCTCCGCCGGGACTTCGGGCGGGTAGCCGCCTATGCCGCCGACCTCGTGCCCGCCAAGCAGCAGCGTCGCGTAGCTGAACCCGTCACTGCTCATGTCCCCGTACTCGTAGCCGAACACAGCCGCGTAGAACGCCTTGGCGCCCTCGAAATCGCGGCTCATGTGCTCGTTCCAGGTAACCGCCCCCGGCACGTTCGCGATCTGCGCGCCGCTGTGGGCACGCGCCTGCCAGATGCCGAACGCGGCCCCTGTCGTGTCGATGGCGATGGCCATCCGTCCGACGTCCAGCACGTCCATCGGGTCCATGAGCAGCTGGCCGCCAGCGCCCTTGACCTTGGCGGCGGTCGCGTCGGCGTCCTCGGTAGCGATGTAGGTCGTCCATGCGCTTGGCGCCTCGGGCGGCCCTATCTTCGGCCCGATCCCGGCGACGGTCCTGCCGTCCAGGAGCGCGAGCGAGTAACCGCCGGTCTCCGGCCCGCCCTGCTCAATGTCCCAGCCGAACTGCGCGCTGTAAAAGGCGATGGCCTTCGTTATATCGCCGACACCGAGATCGACCCAGCACGGCGTCCCCGCCGGCCATGGGGTGTCGCGGGTAACCACAGTTCACACCTCCGTAGTGGCGACGGCACGCTCTGTCGCGCGCCGCGTTTACCGCAGACGCTAACACCACGACTCTTCCGTTCGCGCAGAGGCATGGCGGACGGGCGGGAACTCCTACAATGAGGCGATCATGTACAGCAAGACGCGCCTCGGCGCTGACCAGCTTTCCGGCGGGCCGAAGCTCTCCCGCCGGGCCAAATGGATCGTTTTCACGGTCTGCGGCGTCGTGCTCGCCGCCGTCGTGGCGCTCGGCGTGTTCAGCGTGGTCGGCAGCGACCGCTACGGCCCTTCGGCGAACGGGTGCGTGAACGTCACCATCGCCGGTGCCACCGGCGGGGCGACGCTGCACTACTGCGGGGCGGAGGCCAGGTCGTTCTGCCGGACGGCATTCACGTCCTCGGACCGGATCTCGCTGCTCGCCCGCCCGCAGTGCGTGCTCGCGGGCCTCACCAGGGCTAAGGTCTCGGCGGGCTGAGGCTTGCTTCGCTATCCCGAACGAGCCGTGGCGCCTGCGGCGGTCACAGCTCAACGAGGATCGTGACCGGCCCGTCGTTGACCAGTGCGACCTTCATGTCGGCGCCGAACTCACCGGTCTGGACGCGGGCGCCGAGTTTCTCCAGCTCGTGAATGACCGCCTTGACCAGGGGCTCGGCGACCGGGCCCGGGGCGGCACCGCTCCACGACGGACGGCGGCCCTTGCCGGTGTCGGCGTAGAGCGTGAACTGGCTGATCACCAGCAGCGGGGCGCCGAGGTTGGAGCAGGACTTCTCGCCGTCCAGGATGCGCAGGCCCCACAGCTTGGCGGCGAGCCTGGCTGCCTTGTCTCGCGTGTCCTCGTGGGTGACGCCGACCAGGACGAGCAGCCCCGGCTCGTCGATCGCGCCGACGACCTGACCGTCGACGGTGACGCTCGCCTGGCTCACCCGCTGCACCACTGCCCGCACGAGGTGCCAGCTTAGTGGCAGCAGCCCAGCCGCAGCCGTGCAGGACCCGCGCGCGTAACGGGCGTTCGGGACGAGAGAGCACGTAACGCACCGATAGGGACAGCCAGCCGGCCGGACAGGCCATAATGTGCGGGTGACCCTGGAGCAGTTGTCCCAGGGCGACCTGTCGGTGAACCCCGTGCTCGCCGAAGTCGTCCGGTCAGGATTCGTGGAGTCCCGCCATCGCGGGGCGGTCGCCGCGCTCGCCGCCAACGGCACGTTCGCCTTTACCGCGGGCAGCGCGAACACGCCGGTCTTCCCGCGCTCGTCGAACAAGCCGCTGCAGGCCACTGCGATGCTCAGGGCCGGCCTGCCGCTCGAGGGCGAACTGCTCGCGCTGGCGGCCGCCAGCCATTCCGGTGAGGACTTCCACGCCCAGGGCGTGCACGACATTCTCGACTTCGCGGGGCTCACCTCCAGTGACCTGCGCTGCCCGGCTGCGCTGCCCATGGACGAGCCGACCGCCCGCAGGCTGATCAGGGAGAGCGACACGCCCGAGTCACGGGTGCGCATGAACTGCTCGGGCAAGCACGCGGCGATGCTGGCCACGTGCATCGCCAACGAGTGGCGATGCGACACCTACCTGGATCCCGAGCACCCGCTGCAGCGGCACATCAGGAAGACGGTCGAGGAACTGGCCAGGGAGCCGGTCGCCGCGATCGGCGTCGACTTCTGCGGCGCGCCGCTGTTCGCGCTGACGCTGGGCGGCCTGGCCCGCGCCTACCGCGCGCTCGTCCTCGCCGAGCCAGGGACACCGGAGCGCAAGGTCGCCGACGCGATGCGGAAGTTTCCCGAGTGGACGAGCGGCACCACCCGTGATGAGAACCGCCTGATGACCGACATTCCCGGGCTGCTGCTGAAGAGCGGCGCCGAGGG
>JASHXJ010000104.1 GCA_030043595.1 Trebonia sp. | reverse complement strand
GTCCGCGCCGTCCGTTGCCGGCGACGAGAGCTCGGCGCCGACGGCGGCGGCCACGGCGGACGCGTCCGCCCCGCGCTGCTCACGCGCTGTTTCCTCGCGCAGTTCCTCCGCCTGCCCCGACAGGCCGGCCGCCGCGGCGGGCAGCCAGCAGGCCGAGTCATGCGCGCCGCTCTCTGCGACCGGGTGGAGCACCGGCTCCTCCCGCAGGCAGCGGTCGAAAACGTAACCGCACCGCGGGTGGAACTTGCAGCCGGCAGGCAGGTTGATCAGGCTCGGGGGCTGGCCCGCGATGGGCCGGAGCCGTGTGCCGGCCGCGGAGCTGCTCGGGATCGACTCGAGCAGGCCCTTCGTGTAGGGGTGGTGCGGCGCGTAGAACACGTCCCGCTTGGGCGCCTTCTCGGCCGCGCGCCCCGCGTACATGACCATCACGTCGTCCGCGATGTCGGCGACCACGCCGAGGTCGTGCGTGATCATGATCAGCGCGGTGCCTGAGTCTTCCTGCAGCCGCAGCAGCAGGTCCAGGATCTGCGCCTGCACGGTGGCGTCCAGGGCCGTGGTCGGCTCGTCCGCGATGATCAGCGCCGGCTCGAGGGACAGCGCCATGGCGATCATCACGCGCTGTCGCATGCCGCCGGAAAACTGGTGGGGATAGTCGTTGACCCGCGTCTCGGGCCTGGGGATGCCGACCCTGTGCAGGAGCTCCACGGACCGCTGCGCGGCTTCCTTCTTCGACACCGACGTGTCGTGTGCCCGGATGATCTCGCTGATCTGCCATCCGATCTTGTACAGCGGGTGCAGGCTGGTCAGCGGGTCCTGGAAGATCACCGAGATCCGCGCGCCGCGCACCCGCCGCAGCTGGTCGTCGGTGAGCGACAGCAGGTCGTTCCCCTCGAACATCGCGCTGCCCGACACTTCCGCCCCCGGGGTCAGCCCGAGCAGCGTCTGGGTCAGCACGGTCTTGCCGCTGCCGGACTCGCCGACGATGCCCAGCGTCCGCCCGGCCTCCACGCCGAACGACACGCCGCGGACCGCCCGCACTACGCCGTCGGCCGTGGAGAAGCTGACGTGCAGGTCCGATACCTCGAGCAGGGTCACTTACGTTTTCCTCCTTGACCGGGTACGGATCATCGCACTCCGGACAAAGCTAGCGTCGCATATCAGTTCCCGTGCCGCCACGCATGGTCCGGCCGGGGCACGGAAGGCATCCGTGCCCCGGCCGGACCGCGTGCCATGACGGCCTAGCTAACGGCGGTCAGCTGCTGGCCAGCCAGATGTTGGCCAGGTCCGGGTCGCCGATGTTCGGGTTGAACAGCGCCGTCGGGTAGGTGCTGCCGTTGGGCAGGACACTGCGCACCCGGGTGCTGGCGATCAGCGGGAACGTCTGGGTCATGATGGGCACGATCGCCGCGTCCTTCATGATCTGCACGTCCGCTGCGTGCCAGTCGGCACCGGCCGCCGACAGCGACGGCGCCGTCTCCGCCTGGTCGATCAGCGAGTTGACGGTGGCGTTGTCGTAGCAGCCGTAGTTGACGGTGTTGAGCACGCAGTTCGGGCCCTGGAACAGCGCCTGGATGACGGTGCGGCCGTTGTTGCCGTACCAGTCGGGGATCCAGCCGGGCTGCGCCATGTCGAACACGTTCGCCTTGTTGTTCTCCGGTGCGTTGCCGATGTCAACGAAGAACGTGGACCCCGGCTCGCCCTTGCCGGTCAGCGTGATCCCGCACTGGGCGAGCGACGCCTGGATGGCGGTGAACGCCCGGGTATCGGTGGAGTCGTTCGGGTACATGTAGGTGAGCGTCAGGCCGTTCGGGTAGCCGGCCTTGGCGAGATCGGTCTTGCACATCGCCGTGTTGCCCGCGCCGTTGTCGTCCGGGTAGAGGTTGTAGTTCACGTAGCCGGTGTTGCCCGGCGGGATGATCGTGTTGATGACCGAGCCGACGTCCGGGCCGCCGAAGGCCTTCACCACCGCGATCTTGTCCAGGCCGTACTCGACCGCCTGGCGCACCAGCACCTTGCCCATCGCCCCGCCGGCGTCCGGGCTGCGCAGGTTGAACACGATGTACGGGAACGTGTCCGACCACGGCCAGATCACGAAGTTGGGCGCGTGGGATGCCACCAGCCCTGGGATCGAGGACGGGTTGACGCTGGTGTCACCGCTGGTCAGGTCCATGGTGCCCGCCTGGATATCGGCGAGCTGGGTCTGTGCGGTGGAGCCGTTGATCGTTTCCACGATCTCGTTCACGTACTGATGCCGGATCGGGTCGGTGGACTGGTTCCACGCCGGGTTCTTCGTCAGCACGATCTGCTTGCCCGGTGTGTACGAGGTGATCGCGTACGGGCCGTCAGACAGCAGGTGCTGGTCGAGCTGCAGGCTGTTCGGCACGTAGCTGTCGTACTCGACCGGACGGGCCGAGGCGAACGGCATCGCGAGCATGTACAGGAAGTCGCTGGCCGGCTGGATCAGCGTGAACTGCAGCGTCAGGTCGTTGACCGCCTTGATGCCGGCGATGTTGTGCGTGTTCTGGAAGTTGGCGATGTTCGCGGCCGTCGGCGCGTGCACCTTCGCGTTCGCGAAGTAGGCGGTCTCCAGGTTGTCGTACTGCTGGAACCCGAGGATCGTGGACGTGTAGTAACCGGCGTTGCCGACCGGGCTGACCGGGTTGAAGAACGCCTTGAACTCGCGGACGAAGTCCTGCGCGGTCACCTGGCGCGCCGGCGTCGAGTTCCAGTCCACGCCCGTCTTGATGTGGAACGTGTACACCTTGCCGCCGTCGGTGATGCCGCCGTTGGCGACCGTGGGCACCACCGTCGCGATGTCGGCGACAGGCGTGGTGTCCGTCGTCCAGCCGGAGCTGGACGTGGTCGTGTAGGGCACCGTCGGGTAGCTGACGAGCTGCCTGGTGTACACCCGCTCCAGCTCGTAGTCCACCGTGTAGTACGCGGGGACGGTATCCAGGTGGTCGGGACCGCTGTTTGCGATGATGTTCAGTGTCCCGCCGCTTTGTGGCTGCTGCGAGCTGCTCGCGGTCGGGGCCGCCGCGCTCGACGTGCTCGTCGAGCTCGACGAGGTCGAGGAGCTCGTCGAACTCGAGCACGCGGCCAGCCCCAACCCAGCTGCCGCCACTACGGCGAGTGCTGATAGACGCCTGGGCACTCTGGTCATTGGCATATTCCTCTTCGGTCTTCTCAGGTCAGGCCGATCAGGGCAGCCGTCCGGCGGCCCGTCCGGGTGATCACTGCCTACCGGAGAGATTGTCCGCTACCTGCGAGGAAATCCAGACCAAAACCGACGACGTGGCCCGATTGTGATATAAATCGTCCTTGATTGTCATGCTGAGTAACATAGCGGTTACATAGGGGAGCCTTGTTGCCCGCCATGCCAAAAGGTGACATTTTTACTGTAGTGGCGCCAGTGAACGCAAATGCTTACGGGCAACACCGGGGTCGCGCGGGACATCTCTCAGTCACGCAGCGCAACGGAATAGCTCGCAGGGATGCGGCACCTGCGATCGCAGACAGCTACCGGGTCGCGGGTAGCGCGAGACATCTAGAGGCCCCGGTTGCGCAGGATCTCCTCGATGTCCTTCATGTCGTCGTCGAGCGCGGCCCCGCCCTTGCGGGAACCCTTGGCCGGCGCCTGGTTCTTCGCCGGCTCGGGCTGCCTGACCGCTGGCAGGGCTGCCGTCCCGGCGGCGGGCGCTGCCACGCCCGGAGGGGTCGCCGCGGACGGAGCGGCCTTCTTGTCCGTCCTCGCCGCCGCTCGCGACTCGGCCTTGCCGCGCGCCGCCTTGCGGCGCTCCCGGCCGCTGGTGGCGAAGAACAGCGCGACGCACAGCGCGGTGACGCCGATGCCCGCCCACTTGACCGGCGAGAACACGAACCCCGAGGCGAAGTTGCCGATCGCGTCGCCGATCTTCCAGAGCATCTTGATCGAGCCTGTCAGGTAGGCGGCGATCGGGATCAGTGACCACGCCGCGCCCCGCAGCATTGCGCGGTACCCGCGGCGCCGCCCGTAGGTGTAGGTCAGCACCAGCCCGAGCGCGGTGAGCACCGCGCAGACCGGGAGCCAGAAGATACTGTCGTAGCCCATGACGCGCCTCCCTGCTCGTTCCATCCTGACATACCGGGCGGACTGCGAGGAACGAAGAACGCCGCGCGGGCGGTCAGCCGGCCAGGCCGCGCAGGGAGGCGAGCGTCACGTCTCGCAGCGAGGGCACCACGAGGCGCCCAGGCGCGGGCGGGATCGGCACCAGCGACGGCACCGCCACCACGTGGCACCCCGCCGCGGCGGCGGAGGCGACACCGTTGGGCGAGTCCTCGAGGGCGACGCAGCCCGCCGGGTCGGCGTCGAGCAGCTTGGCCGCGAGCAGGTAGGGCTCCGGGTCCGGCTTGGTCGCGGAGACGGAGTCGGCGCACACCGTCACCGGGAACTCCATCCTGGTGCTGGCGAGCACCGCGTCGGCGAACGACCGCTGCGAGGACGTCACCAGCGCGTGCGGCAGGCCTGCGCCCGCCACCTCGGCGAGCAGTTCCCGGGCGCCCGGCTGCACCACGACGCGGCCGTCGCGCACCCGCCTGAGCATGCCCTCGGTCATCCAGCGCTCGACGGCCTGCCGTGACGCGGGGCTGGCCGCCTTGGCCAGCAGGTAGCTGACCGTGCGCTGCATGCTGCCGCCGAGCAGCGCCTCCTGGTCGCGCGCCGACCACCGCGCGCCGAGCCGGGCCATCACCTCGGTCTCGGTCTCCAGCCACAGCGGTTCGGTGTCCACGAGCAGCCCGTCCAGGTCGAACAG
>JASHXJ010000015.1 GCA_030043595.1 Trebonia sp. | reverse complement strand
GTCGAGACGATCGCGACGGTGACCACCTGGGACAAGACGATCATGTCCTTGCAGGCCGACCTGCTCGGCGCGCACGCGCTCGGCATCCGGTCCGTGGTCTCCGCCACCGGCAGCCCGCCGGTGCTCGGCGACTACCCGGCGGTGGACGGCACCTGGGAAGTGGACTCGGTGGGCCTGACCGCGCTGCTCGCGGGCCTGAACGCCGGGCGTGACTCCAACGGGCTCGCGCTCACCACGCGCACGTCGTTCTGCATCGGGGCACGGGTGAACCCCGGCGCCCGCGATCCCGACGCCGAGATCGCCCGCGCGCACGCCAAGATCCGTGCCGGCGCGCAGTTCCTGATCAGCTGGCCGGCGTACGAGCTGGAGTCGCTGAGCAGGCTGGTCGACGCGCTTGACGGGACCGGCGTCCCGCTGCTGCTGTCGGTCGCCCCGTTGCGCTCGTTCGAGGACGCGGACTACCTGGCCCACGAAGTGCCCGGCGTCACGATCCCGGCCTCGACACTCGACGTGCTCGAGAAGGCGGGCCGCGGCGCCGCGCGCGCGGCCGGGCTCGAGCTTGCCGTCGGCCTGCTCACGAAGGCCCGGTCCATGGTCAGCGGCGTCCTGCTCGCCGTCCCCGACGACGACGCGGCCGCCCTGACGCCGCTGCTGGCCGCCCTGGGCTGACGGGGTCCTGGCAGCCGTCGGCCGACCGTGGCATGCTTGACCAGCATGCAGCGGAAGACGACCCGCCGGGCGTTCCTCGGCATGGCCGCCGCCGGGGTTGCCGGGGCGGCCGCCGCGGCGGCCGTCGCCGTGGACAGGGACCACCCGCCCGCGCCGGCCGATCATCCGCTCGCGCTCACCGCCCGGCCATGGCGCAAGCCAGTGCCGGAGAACTCGCTGCCGGGCGACCCGGACTGGGAGATCCGCCACCTCGGCGGCGAGCACGAGATCGAAGGGTACACGGGCAAGGCCAGCGTGCTGACCGGCGAGTCGTTCCCGCTGTTCGTCTCGACGACGTCGACGGGCTTCCGGGTGACCGCGTTCCGGCTGGGCTGGTACCAGGGCGACGGCGCGCGCAAGCTGTGGCAGTCAAGGACGCTGCGCGGTGGCGCGCAAGGCAGCGCCACGCTGGTGGCGGACACCAACACGGTGCAGACCCGCTGGGACCCGGTCGTGGACGTACCGACCGACGACTGGCCCCCGGGGGCGTACCTGCTGCGGCTTGACGCCGACTCCGGCGCCCAGCGGTACGTGCCGGTCACCGTCCGGTCCGCGGGCACGCACGGCAAGGTCGTGCTCAAGAGCTGCGTGCAGACCTGGCAGGCCTATAACACCTGGGGCGGCTACGACCTCTACGTCGGGCCGGACGGGGAGTACGGCGACCGGTCGCTTGCGGTGAGCCTGGACCGGCCCTACGACCTCAACGGCGCGGACATGTTCCTCACCTACGAGCGCAACATCGTCAAGCTCGCCGAGTACATGCTCGGCACCGACCCGGGCCTTGAGCTTGCCTATGTAAGCAGCATGGACATCGCCGCCGACCCGCACCTGCTCGACGGCGCGAGCGCGCTCGTCTCCATGGGGCACGACGAGTACTGGACGCCCGCGGAGCGCGCCAACGTGACCGCCGCCAGGAACAGGGGAGTGAACCTGGCCTTCATGGGCGCGAACGCGATGTTCCGCCGGACGCGCCTGGACAAGACCCCGCTCGGCGATGCCCGCCTGGTCATCTGCTACAAGACCGATTACACGCAGGACCCGATGTACGGCGTGCACGACGCGCTGGTCACCAGCGACTGGCGCGACCCGCCTGATCCGGACCCGGAGTCCTCGCTGATCGGCACGATCTACGAGGGCTACCCGGTCGACGCCTCCTACGTGGTCGTCAGCCCCTCGAGCTGGGTCTTCAATGGCACCGGCGTCCGCGCGGGCGACAGCTTCGCGAACCTGGTCGGCGTCGAGTACGACCGGGTCGACCCGGCCTACCCGGTGGAGCGCCCGATCGAGGTGCTCTCCCACTCGCCGCTCGTCTGCGAGGGCGCGAGCAGCTACGGGGACTCCGCCTACTACACGCACGCCAGCGGCGCGGGCGTCTTCAACAGCGGGACGATGCGCTGGGTGGAGGCGATCTACGGTGACCAGCCGCACGGCATCGCGGGCAAGACACCCGGCTTCGTCCGCCAGGTCACGATGAACGTGCTGCGCGCGTTCGCCGAAGGTCCCGCCGCGCACCGGTACCCCGCCCGGGACAACCTCGACGCGATGCACGAGCCCTACGGTTCCCCCATCGAGCCCGGCACCCTGCAGTAGCTAACGAGAAAGCGGCGAGCAGCGTATCCAGCGCCGCGGTCAGGCCGTCCGCGAGCAGGCCGAGCAGCGTCTCGCCCTCCTCGGCCGAGGCGCCCGACGGGTCGCCGAGCACGCCGTTCGGGCTTACCGCGCGGACCCCGCGGGCCCGCAGCTCGGGCATGATCTCGGCGAGGGGCCGGGTGTCGCCCGCCGCGGCGGCGGCTGTCAGCACGTCCCCCGGGGCGAGCGCGAGCATCACCGAGGTCTCCATCCGTCCCGCGTGCGCGTCGGATCCCGGCAGCCCAGCGTGCCACACATGACATTCGCGGCCCTCCGCGCGCAGCTGTCGCAGCGCGCCGGCGATCGCCGCGGCGTTCCCGCCGTGCCCGTTGACGAGCAGCATCGCGGGCCAGTGCAGGCTCGCGTGCCGGCCGAGCTCGACCAGGAACGTGGTCAGGGCGGCCGTGCCGACCGAGAGCGTGCCAGGGAAGTCCGCGTGCTCGCCGCTCGCCCCGAACGGGACCGGCGGCGCCAGCCCCACCCCGGCTCGTCCCGCGCAGGCCCGCGCCGCGACCGCCGCGGCGATCCGGGTGTCGGTATCCAGCGGCAGGTGCGGCCCGTGCTGCTCGAGCGAGCCGAGCGGCACCACGAGCAGCAGCCGTGGCCCGGCCGCGACGTCCGGCCAGCGTGCCGTGGCCAGCGCGAGACAGGTCAGCGCAGACTCCCGGAGAACGCGGCGTCCAGCTGCCGCATCCCGTCGTCGAGCAGCGCGCCGAGGTCGGCGGCCGGGTGGTCGAGCCAGTGCTCGTAGGCGGCGACCGCCACCCCAAGGACGGCGTGCGCGATCACCTGCGGGGCGAGCTCGTCGGGGCGGCGGCCGGACCGCTGTGCGACGAACTCGGCGATCACCTGCCGCCAGGCCGTGAAGCGCAGCGTCGAGTGCGCCAGCAGCGCAGGGACCCGCAAGATCAGCTCCATCCGCCGCCGGTGCAGCGGCACCTGCGCGGGCGAGACGCGGTTGAAGTCGATGAGCGCGAGCCGGATCGCGTCCATGAGCGGGACTTCCCGCGGGCAGGCCTTCAGCCGCACGCGCATTCGCTCGAGTTCCAGCTCGAAGGCACCCCACGGGATGTCGTTCTTCGACGGGAAGTACCGGAAGAACGTCCGCCGCCCGATCCCCGCCGCCGCGGCGATCTCGTCCACCGTCGTCTGCTCGAACCCGTGAGCCGCGAACAGCCCGAACGCCGCCTGTTCAAGCTCCGTCTGCGATGTCACGCGCTTGCGGCCGGGATGGCGCGCGGGAACCGCGGCCGGTGCCTGCACTAAGATCACCATCCCTTGCACGGATGCCCATCTTACGCCGACCATGGCGTGATGCCCGGTCACAACGCGTGATGTTTCTTGATTCCGGCACCTAGTGCCGTTACGCTCGTGCCAGGTTCGGATCCTGGCACCTGGTGCCACTATTACCGGAGGCTCGCATGGCAGAGCAACAGGGTCAGGTAGCGGAGACCGAAGACCTCAGCAGCGACGAGCTGCTGGTCGAGGAGGTCTCGATCGACGGCATGTGCGGTGTCTACTGACTTCGACCTCGACCGGCCCTGGCGGGTCGACCCGCGGGTGTCGGTGCGCCCCGAGCCGTTCGGCGCGCTGCTGTACCACTTCGGCACCCGGCGGCTGTCCTTCCTGAAGAACCAGCGGGTGCTGGCGGTGGTGCGGTCGCTGGCCGACCACCCCAGCGCCCGGGCCGCCTGCGCCGCGGCCGGCGTGACCGAGGCGGAACTGCCCGCGTACACCCGCGCTCTTCACGCGCTCGCGCAGTCAAGCATGATCTCGGAACGGACAGTGGTATGACGCTCACCTCAGACCTGGCTCTCGGCTCAGGGAAGCCGCCCGGGGGCGATCCGGCACGGACCGCGTCCGCTGCCCCGGGCAGGCTGACCGACCTGTTCCAGCTCGGCCTGGACGCCCCGATCTGCCTGACCTGGGAGCTCACCTACGCCTGCAACCTGTCGTGCGTGCACTGCCTGTCATCGTCGGGCCGCCGCGACCCGCGTGAGCTGTCCACCGCCGAATGCAAGCAGGTCATCGACACCCTCGAGCGGATGCAGGTCTTCTACGTCAACATCGGCGGCGGCGAGCCGACGGTCCGCCCGGACTTCTGGGAACTGGTGGACTACGCGACCGCGCACCACGTCGGCGTGAAGTTCTCCACCAACGGCGTGAAGATCACTCCTGACGTGGCGGCGCGGCTGGCCGCGAGCGACTACGTGGACGTGCAGATATCGCTGGACGGCGCGACCGCTGCGGTCAACGATGCCGTGCGCGGGCCTGGTTCGTATGACACCGCGCTGCGGGCGATGGCCAGCCTTCACCACGCGGGCTTTCGCGGTTTCAAGCTGTCGGTCGTCATGACCAGGCACAACATCCCCCAGCTCGACGCGTTCAAGGCCATCGCCGACCGGTATGGCGCCCAGCTGCGGCTCACCCGGCTGCGCCCGTCCGGGCGGGGCGCCGACGTCTGGCACGAGCTGCACCCGACCGTGGACCAGCAGCGCTCGCTGTATGACTGGCTCGTGGCGCACGGCGAGCAGGTGCTGACCGGCGACTCGTTCTTCCACCTGTCGGCGTACGGTTCGGCGCTGCCTGGCCTGAACCTGTGCGGCGCGGGCCGGGTCGTCTGCCTCATCGACCCGGTGGGCGACGTGTACGCGTGCCCGTTCGCGATCCACGAGAGCTTCCTCGCGGGCAGCGTCCGTGACCAGGGCGGGTTCCAGGCCGTGTGGCGTGACTCTCCGCTGTTCGCCTCGCTGCGCGCCCCCGACACCGGGGGAGCGTGCCGGTCCTGCGGGAGCTACGACTCCTGCCGCGGCGGCTGCATGGCGGCGAAGTTCTTCACCGGCCTGCCGCTCGACGGGCCGGATCCTGAGTGCGTGCGGGGGCACGGCGAAGCGGCGCTGGCCGCGGTCGATGCGTCGGCCGCGCCGCGGCCTTCCGTGGACCACTCGCACCGTACGGTGCCCGTCACAATCGGACGGCGCCGGCCGCCGGAGCGTGGCTGCGACGAGAGCCCGCTCGCGGGCTTCGCTGTCCCCTAACGTGGCAGCCGACCAGCTGATGCCCGCGGGCTTCCGGCTGGTCGCTGACTCCGGTACCCGGCTGGTCGCCGACGGCTCCGTCCTTGTCGGCGGGTCGCCGGTGCGGGTGCTTCGGCTGACGCCGGCCGGGGCGCGCCACGTGGCCAGCTGGTTCGCCGGCGTGCCGGTACCGGGCAGCGTGCCAGCCCGCGAACTCGCCCGCCGGCTGCTCGACGCCGGGATCGCCCACCCCGTTCCCGGCACGCCGCCGGCCCCAGCCCTCAGCGCGCGC